>CAZONZ010000128.1:0-9775 GCA_964581005.1 uncultured bacterium | reverse complement strand
ATCACACTTGAGAAGCGCCTTCAGGAGCAGCGAGAGCGAGCTGAGGCCGCATTGCGTCAGAGTGAGGCTGTCTTCCGAGGGATCTTTGACAACGCCGCGATCGGGATTGCGCTAGAAACCGTTCAAGGTAAGCCGCTGAAGATCAACCCAGCTTTAGTGGATATGTTGGCATACTCCGCTGAGGAATTGCTATATCTGAGTTATCGGGATTATACCTATCCTCAAGATCTATTTCTCGAAGAAGATCTTTTGCGCGCTCTCGTCAACGGAGAACAACAGTATTACTGCTTGAACAAACGTTGCTTCCGTAAAGATGGAGCTCTGATCTGGGTGCGGTTAACCGCTTCTCTGATCCATGACACTTTGGGTCAGCCTTTGTTTAAGATCAGTATTTTTGAAGATATCACGGCAGCCAAGCATCTGGAAGAAGAGCATCGTAAATCGGAAATGGAGTTGCAGCAAGCCAAAGAAGCAGCAGAAGCAGCCAATCAGGCAAAAAGTATCTTTCTAGCCAATATGAGCCACGAATTACGAACGCCTTTGAACGCGATCCTTGGCTTTAGTCAACTGCTGGAACGGGATCCATTACTCACTCCACAGCAGAAGGAGATTCTGGAAACCATTAACCGAAGTGGAGAGCATCTCCTGGATCTGATCAATGATGTGTTAGATATGTCCAAGATCGAAGCCGGTCGGATCACCCTTCAGGAAGAGCCTTTTGATCTGCATCGCATGTTGCAAAATCTGAATACCATGTTCCAGATCCGGGCTGAGACTAAACATCTGGAAATCCAGTTTGATCTTGTACCTAATTTGCCTCAATATGTGGTTGGAGATGAAGGAAAATTGCGGCAGGTTTTGGTCAATCTGCTTAGTAATGCTATCAAGTTTACCGAGACAGGGTGGGTGCGATTGGAAGCGTTGCCTTTGGGGATGGTCACACCTGCAGAACGTCAGACTCTCCCAACCCATTCGGAGCTTCGGAGTGATCCTCAGGATGATCCCAATTCCTCAGAGGCTTCGGAGCTCGAAACGCATCGTGATCCTCAGGATGATCCCAATTCCTCAGAGGCTGCGGAGCTCGAAACACATCAACACTCCCAAGTCCCTCCGCAGGCTCAGGAGTTAAAAGATGTCCAAAAGGGCTCCCAAGTGGATGAACATGCTTATGGATCCTCTTTGGAGACTTTGGATCAACGCGATCATTCGGTTGCGTATCGATTATTATTTCGGGTCAGTGACACAGGCCCAGGCATTGCCCGATCGGATCAAGGCAAACTCTTTCAACCCTTTGTGCAAACCGATATTGGCGTCCGCTCGCAGGAAGGCACGGGATTGGGGTTAGCGATCAGTCAACGTTTTGTTCAGATCATGGGGGGGACGATCCGGGTCAAGAGTGAGGTGGGTCAAGGGGCCACATTTGAGTTTGATACCCAGGTACAGCTGGCCGATCCAACAGAGATCCCAACGGAAATGGATCTGCGACGGGTGATTGGGCTGGCTCCCGATCAGCCAACGTATCGAATTCTCGTGGTGGATGATCGTGTGGAGAACCGGGATCTGCTCAGCAAGGTGTTGACGATGGTTGGGTTTAAGACCCGGATTGCCTGTCATGGCCAGGAGGCGATTGAGATCTGGCAAGCGTGGACACCCCATTTGATCTGGATGGACATGCGGATGCCTGTGATGGATGGCTATGAGGCCACTCGCAAAATTAAATCTGAGTTAAAGGGGCAAGCAACAGTTATTATCGCCTTGACTGCAAGTGCGTTGGAAGGGGAACGGGCCATGATCTTGTCCACAGGCTGTGACGATTATGTCCGTAAGCCATTCAAGGAGGCTGAGATCTTTGACAAAATGGCTCATCACCTTGGAATTCGCTACATTTACGAAGAAGTAGAGGTGGTGACCCCTCTAGGAGGATCTGAGCTGAAGGAGGCCACGTTGGATCATTTAACAGCCATGCCTCAGCCCTGGCTCCAACAGATTCACCAAGCCGCCCTCAGTGCCGATGATGAGCTCCTGATGGAGTTGATCGCTCAGATCCCTCCAGCCCACGCCCCTCTTGCTGATGTCCTGAGTCCCCTGGTATATCAGCTTGACTTTGAATCCGTGATCCACTTGATCCAGCAAACTGGCCTTTAATCCGTTCATCCGTATGGTATGACTGCAGCATCGCCTGATCCTACTTCATCCCCCCCCCCTCCCCCCGAAGCCACGAAGGGTAATGTTCTGGTCGTCGATGATACTCTGGCCAATGTCCGTCTCTTGGAAAAGATCCTGACTCACCACGGCTACAAGGTCCGCAAAGTCTTGAATGGCAAGATGGCGCTGACTGCTGTCCAGACGACCCCACCGGATCTGATTTTGCTGGATATCAATATGCCCGAAATGAGCGGCTATGAAGTTTGTGAACACCTCAAGGCCGATCAAGCAACTGCAGATATCCCAGTGATCTTTATCAGTGCTTTAGGCGAAGCCATCGATAAAGTCAAAGCCTTCAATATGGGTGGTGTAGATTACATTACCAAGCCGTTCCAGTTAGAGGAAGTGCTGGTTCGAGTCGAAAATCAACTGATCCTCCGCCGGATGCAACTGAAGCTGCAGCAATTCAACGCTAATCTCGAAGATCTGGTGCGGCAGCGGACCCAGGCTCTCCAACAAGAGATCGTCAAACGGCAGAAAGCCCAGGCCCAGTTGGAACACATGGCGATGCATGATAGCCTCACCAACCTGCCAAATCGGGTCAAACTGATGCAACAGCTCACTCAAAATCTAGAACGAGCGCATCAAGATTCGAACTATGGATTTGCTGTATTATTTCTCGATTTCGATCGATTTAAGCTGATTAATGATTCTCTTGGCCATTTAGTAGGCGATCAACTCTTGATTGCTGTGGCACGCCGTTTGGAAGTGTGTTTAACCTCAATGGGATTGATTGGACGCTTGGGAGGGGACGAGTTTTTAATTCTACTCGAAGATGTGGTCGAAGTTCACCAAGCAATTTGCTGTGCAGAGCAGATCCAGACAGCTTTAACCCAATCTTTTCAACTGGATCGCCATGAAGTCTTTCTCAATGCCAGTATTGGGATCGTGTTGCATCGTGGTTATAGCAAACCCGAAGAAGTCCTACGAGATGCTGACATTGCAATGTATCATGCCAAGTCTCAAGGGCGAGGACGCTACCAAGTTTTTGAGGCGGAGATGCACGATCGGGCTGTGACTCGACTCTGGTTAGAAACCGATCTACGACGAGCGATTGAACGGCAAGAATTTCAGGTCTACTACCAACCCATCGTCCAACTCCAAACAGGTCAGTTAGCGGGTGTAGAAGCGTTAATTCGCTGGGAGCATCCTCATCGCGGTCGAGTGGGTCCAGGAGAGTTTATCCCCATTGCTGAAGAGACTGGAATGATCATTCCGATTGGTGAATGGGTGTTACGAGAAGCCTGTCGTCAAGCGTACCAGTGGCAGATCCAGTATCCCCATCAAGCCCCACTCAGCTTAAGTGTAAATCTTTCTGTCCGGCAGTTTGCTCAACGGGATCTGATTGGCTCAATTGATCGGATTTTGGCCGAAACAGGATTCAGTAGCCAACAATTAAAACTAGAGATCACGGAAAGTGTAGTGATCGAAAATGCGGATCAGGCTCATGATATTCTGATGCAACTCAAGGCTCGCCAAATTCAGATTAGCATTGATGACTTTGGTACAGGCTACTCCTCTCTCAGCTATCTCCATCGCTTCCCCAGCAATATTCTTAAAATTGATCGCTCCTTTGTGGGTCGGTTAAATGAACAAGGAGAAAACATTGGAATTGTGCGCACGATCTTAGCGCTGGCAAAAAATCTCGATATGGAAGTGATTGCAGAGGGGATCGAAACTCCTGCCCAACGCGATCAGTTGCGACAATTAGGGTGCCGTTACGGTCAAGGGTATCTGTTTGCCCGCCCTTTAGATAGCCCTACCTTAGAAAAATTGATCGCCACCGCCTATCAATGGCCTTTGCATGAGAAGTAAAGAAAGATCTCATCGCCATCTGAACCGTTCTTGGATCTTCCTGAATTATTTGCAACTCTCGTTCGTTGGTCTCCAGACTCAGCTTTAACGACACCCACAACGTCGATCATTCTACTGACAAACTACTGACAGATTACGAAAGACGATCGTCAACTTAAGCCTAAAGAGCATGGGACTCCATCGGCATCGCTTGATTGCAGCTCAGACCCCCTTGGGATCGCCCATACCGGAGATAACGGTTGCAGTTCCATTGAGCCATCGAGATTGCGGCATCGAACGAGGGCCAACGGATCGATGATTTGATCTTGATCCCAGTGTTGTCATGGGCGATCGAGGTGCTATGATGACGTTCCAGGCGTTCTCAGCCATACTTGGAGAAGTGATCAATCGGGATCAACCATTGCCCTTCCCAATGCGGGTGTAGTTTAGTGGTAAAACCACTGCCTTCCAAGCAGTTGTTATGGGTTCGATTCCCATCACCCGCTTCTCAATTCTGAACCGCTCTAGAAGCGGCTTTTGTAGTTCCTGTAAAGGGTTCCAGGCTTTTCCAAGGGTACAAACCTTAGGTAGCCATCCCAAAGTTTGGGCGATTTTCGAGGAGTTTGAGGGAAAAAGTGGTATAGACATGGTATAAGGTTGGTGTAAGACCACTGCTAATTACACCACTATGCCTGCTAGCCTCAAACCCAAGCCCCGCAAGACATCCAAGGGATCTGTTGCGATCTTAGTTAGCAACAATTAGCAACAATCGGTTGCAGATGCGGTTCACCTATGGGGACAAGCGGCACTACATCAGCACAGACTTACCGGATTCCAAAACGAACCGCCTAGCCCTGGCTGGCCGGATCGCAGAAATTGAGAGGGATATTGCTTATGGTGAAGTCGATCTAACGCTAGCCAAGTACCGCAGTGAAGGTCCAGGAGTCGAACCTGATGCCATGACATCACCTGCACCCGACTTGAGGAACCTGTGGGCCAAGTATTTAGAGTATCGCCAGCCCCAAATGGAGGAGAAAACACGAGACTGGTTCAAGACTTTTACAAACCACCTGCAGCGGATGCCCGTGACAACTCTGGATCAGGCTCCCCAAATTCGAGACTAGATCATGGCAAATGTGGCTGCGGGTATGGGCAAGCGAATGATTACTCGTCTTAATGCCTGCTGCAAATGGGCCAAGGAATCTGGGTTGATCGATCACAATCCATTTGAAGGTATGTCCCGTCAAATTCAACTACCCAAGTCAGCTGTATCCGAAGACTATGACATTGATCCCTTTACTAAGGATGAATAAACCGAAATTTTGAAGGCATTTGCTCAGCATCCTTATCATCAAGTCTATAGCCCATTGGTTGAGTTCCTACTATTGACTGGATGCCGACCTAGTGAAGCTATTGGTCTGAAATGGGGTAGTATCTCTCAAGGCAAGATCTTATTTAAGGAGTCGATTGTTCAAACCTCAAAAGGTAAAGTACCTAAAGGATCTACCAAGACTGGGAAAGATCGTGTATTCCCTATCAATCATCAGCTTCAGGAATTGCTAGATCGGATGAAGCCAGTTAAGATACAGCCTAATCATCTAGTTTTTCATAACCAAGGTGAAGCGATTAACTATGGGTATTTCTATAAAGCTTGGTCAGGATATATGTTGAAGGGTAAGAGAGTAGGTGGAATTGTCTGGAAGCTAGCTGATCAAGGACTAATTCAGAGATTTCCTAATCCTTATCAATATCAATGCCGCCATACGTTTATCACACAATTCCTGGAGAAAGGAATTAGCATCACACAAGTCGCAAAGTGGGCTGGAAATAGTCCAGAAGTGATCATGAAACATTATGCAGGGATTCTTACTCAGACTGAGGTTCCAGAATTTTAGAAGGTTTACGTCGGGGACGGCCTTTACCCTTAGGCAAGTTGCTGGGCAAACTCTTCAGGAAATTCTCAATACCACGTTGATGAGAAGATGGATCGTTTAGATTCACAATCCAATCAATCGTAAGAGGCAGATTATTATGGCCTACCCTCACTGTCTCTAAGTATATTTCCTCTTGACAGCTGCTTGATTTCCTTAACTTGTCAGGGATGGGCAGCTATAGGCCGTTTGAGCCGCTACCAGGAAGTTGATGTCATCGAGGTCTGTGACTTTGGGAGGATTCATCCTTCTGTTTTACACTGGTTTTCCCTCAACTGCGTAATACCTGTTAGTAGTTTGCCGGAACCGTGTTTTGCCACATCATGGTATTGCTTAGGGTTGGGGCCAGGGCACTCCGAGGGAGAACCCGACAGACCTCCTCGATCGTGGTGGTACCTTTCAAGACCTTCTCGATCGCAGCTTCACGGAACGAATTGTATTTTTGCCGTTCTAGATAATTTTGCAGTTGGGTCATGGTGCCTTCATAAATAATCTCTCGCACAGTATCATCCACATCGATCAATTCGATCACCGCCTCTCGCCCCAGATAGCCAGAGTTGAAGCATTTCATACAGCCTCGCCCCCGCCGCCATTGACCTTCCCCGATCTGCTGCGGATCCAAGCCTAAGGGCTGCAATTCCTCTGGGGTCGGGGTGTAATGCTCACCACAAACTGGACAAATTTTCCGGATCAGACGTTGGGCCGCAATCCCCAGCAGCGCATCACTCACCAAACCTGGATCCGGTCCCAGATCTTTGATCCGAGGGATGGCACTACAGGCATCATTCGTGTGCATGGTGGTAAAGACCAAGTGACCCGTCAGAGCGGCCCGGACCACGGTCTCCGCTGTTTCCCGATCCCGGACCTCCCCCACCATGATGATGTCCGGATCCTGACGCAAGATGGCACGCAACCCCGTCGCAAATGTCATCCCTGATCGTTCATGGACCTGAGTTTGCGTGATCCCAGGCAAAACGTACTCAACCGGATCTTCAACCGTGATCACATTCACAAATTCAGTTGCAACTGCTCGGAGACTGGTATAAAGCGTGCTGGTTTTTCCCGATCCTGTAGGTCCTGTTAAAATGATCAGTCCTTGGGGTTGAGCCAACCAACTTTTGTAGATCCTCAAGGTTGCTTCTGAAAATCCCAGCGTATTCAAATCGGAGAAAGCATCCTTTTCGCGCTGGAGCAGACGGATCACAACCTTTTCCCCACCCACACACGGAAGCGTACTTACCCGCAGATCCAGATCCATGCGGATATCTTGAGCCGATGTATAATTGCGCCCAATCCGGCCATCTTGGGGAACTCGACTTTCGGCAATATTCATATCCGACATCACTTTAATTGCTACCACCACCGAGCGGCTGATCTCTGGGTCCAGGGTAGTAATATCGCGCAAAATGCCATCGATCCGGTAGCGAATGCGTAAGCCACTGGGAGCGGGTTCCAGGTGAATATCACTGGCTCGACTCTGCAAGGCTCCAGAAATGATGGCATTAATCCGATGGCTCTGGCTGGCCGCTTGGGACAAATAGAGTTCAGCGATCTCTCCAATATCTTGATCCTCAACCTCCCCAGTGAGGGGATCGATCAAGGGCGTTGAGCCAATGATCGAGTTGGCATCCGGTAAATTCTGGAGTCGGAACCAGGCTCGATAACTTTGTTGATCAATGGGGATCAGTTTCACTTCAGTGTGGGTTCGTTCCGCAATCGCCCGGACTTCACGAGGGGGCAGTTCTTTGGGGCTCCCCAGGTAATAACACCCACGCCAGAGCAATAAGGGAATGACTAAAGGAACCTGAGTCGGATCGGGAAATTCGCGCAAAAACCGAAACGTGAGCTCCTGATCGAGTAGTTGAACCTGGACCTTACCTTGATCGTCCACTAACAGTCTTAGGGCCTCCTCACAGGTGATCTCACGGTTTTTTAATTGTCTCCAGACCGATTCTGTAGCCTGGGGTTGGGCCAGAAAACTTGAGGGGGATTCCATACAGAGGTAACTCCTTCGATCAGGTTAAGTTAGGATCTCATGGGAACGGCCTTGACCGAATCCTTGCGGGCACCCCTATATTGTAGGTGGAGCTTGGTTCGGTGGTCTGTCAGTGAGTTCCCCCATTATCATCATGCCTGCTGCCGCAATGCCTTATCACCGCCAGATTCATGACATTATCGACCAGCGGTTTCAGTTACTGGACTACATCGGTGGTGGAGGGATGGGTGTCGTTTTTAAGGCGGCTGACACCAAATATCAAGGGCGGCCTGTTGCCATTAAATTATTACTCTCTAGCATTAGTAGTGATCACCACATGCAGTCTGAGTTACTGCGTCGGTTTGAGCAGGAGATCTTAACCACAGCCCGGTTGGGCGAACATCCCTTGATTGTGACCGTTCTCGACAGTGGTGTCGATCAGAACCAGCCCTATTTGGTCATGGAATATCTGGGCGATCCGCCGCTGAATGGTGTGAGTTTGGGAGAACTGCTACGGCGGGAAGGAGCCTTGCAACCGGAACGAGTGGTGCATCTGGCCAAGCAAATTTGTGTAGGGCTTCACTATGCTCACACATTTGAGATGCGCTTAGCCGATCGAGATGTCAAAGGCGTTGTGCATCGGGATGTCAAACCGAGCAATATTTTTGTGCTTCAGGATCCGATCTTAGGGGAAACGATCCGGTTATTGGACTTCGGTATTTCCAAGGCCATGAGTGATATTACGATCACGATGGGAACCCAAATATTAGGGTTTATTGGCACTGTCCAGTATGCTTCTCCAGAACAGCTACGGGGAAAGACCCTCGATCCTCGATCCGATATTTACTCGTTAGGCATTGTGATCTATGAAATGTTGACTGGGGAGTTTCCTTATCTACCCGATACAGACTCGTTCCCTGGCTGGTATCAAGCCCATAACTATGAACCCCCTCGCCGCTTTCGGGATCTACCGCTGCGAGTTGAGCTACCCAGTAGTGTGGAAGAACTGGTGCTGGCCTGTTTAGAAAAAGATCCTCAGCAACGACCTCAGTCCATGGCCGAGCTAGGTGAGCGTTTGCAAGCCTGTTTTCCAGCTGTTAGCTCAGGGTTTCTCTGGTCAAAACCGTCTGCCGCGATCACGGAATCTGATCCTCCTCGCCAAAACACCACCCAAGTTGATCCGGAGATGGCAGGGTTAGCATCACCCGAAGCAGACTCATCAGACTCGATCCCGACAAACCAAAGCCCTTCTCCCACCCTAGTTTGGCCGGAAACACCCGAAGCATCTCCAGATCAATGGGTGGCTCAATCGGGACCTGCCGCACGACTCTCGCAACCCGGATCCAACGAAGCTGCTGTGCTGCCCTTTGATCCCTCCTCAACCTTGGCGGCTATCGAGCCATCTTCTGATCCAGATCCACCCGTTCCAGCTCCTCCCTCAGGCAAAGCCCAAACCGACATCGTTCCAGCTCAACCTGATCCAGCGACCAAGCTCCCCGAAGATCCCATCGATTCGATCAAGCCTCGAACGGTTAAACCTTCGCTCGCAGAGCAAGCCCCCTCGAATCCGCTCCTCACGCCACCCGCAGAACGTGATCACCCCTCACCTCAGCCCAATCCAAGTGCTCCCCCAGCTTCATTAGAAACCCTAACGCAATCGCATCCCCCAGCCCCCCAGTTTGATCAGCAACGAGCCCTACCCGATCAGCCCAAACCCATCCATTCCCCAAAGTCCATCCCTCCGCTTGACCAGGCAGATCAAGCCCATCGCTCCGCTGCCTCAGAACCTGCAGAGGGATCCTCGCCATCTCAACCTCCACCCCGATCTCCACTCCCCCACCCGCAGTCTCACCACGCCAACCCCGCATGG
>CAZONZ010000127.1:7598-9790 GCA_964581005.1 uncultured bacterium | reverse complement strand
AGTTTGGTCACTGGGTTGAAGACTTTGCCTTGGAGATCGATCACATCGGCTTCCAGAGCATCCACGCGACCGCGCAGAGCTTGGAGTTCAGCTTGGAATTCTTCTTGCAGGCGCTGCAGGGTAGCCAGATCTTCTCTGGAGACTTTGTCGGCCAAACCAGCTGCGATCAGCTCGTTGATCCGATCCAAGCAAGCATTCATACCAGCGGCAAACTCAAAACGAGTCATCGCCCGGTTACCGCGATAGGTCCGATCGGGATAACCTGCGATACAGCCGTAGCGCTCCACCAACGATTGCAGAGCCTGGAACGCCCAGTCGGTGGGCTGTACATCTGTCAGCTGAGAAATGGACGTAACGGGGCCAGCAGCCTGAGCAACTTGCTGCTGGGTAAAATCCTGAGCTTGAGCAGCTACAGGCATCAAAACTGTGGCAGCACCGACTGAAGTGGCCAGCAGTGTTTTCCAATGATTCGCGTAGTTCGCGGGCATGTTTCTCTCCTTGTTCTCTTCCTCACACCAGCTGAACCATATCCTTAGGATTGGGATTGAGCCTGTGCTACTCATGCCATAGGGATATGAACAGCGCAATACTCAACTCTGATCAGACATGATACAGCGATAACCCATATCGTCTACCACTTTACAACACAGAATCCGCTTGAGACCCGGTGATCGCAGAAGATTTTCCGACCCCAATATCCCAACTCTACACGAGAGACCTCGGTCTGGCTAGATCCAGCTTGAGGTCGGAGGAGGATTCTGAGTAACACTTCTTATCCACCAGCCTGGGAAAGGGCTGATAGACTGCAGAAAACATGTGGCAGAGCATCTTCGCTATCATTATCGATCTAAGCCGATCCTGCAATGGGTTAATCCACGCTGATCGCTAAAGATTTGGAGCCTGATCCTAATCTGGATGGCGATCATCGGATTCCCTCAGAACCAAGCTTGGCCTGATCTGGGCTGTTGATTGGTGTCCTTTGTGTCTTTCTTCATCATTTGAGACAGGTTATGACCAGTACCTTGAATCCTGCTGCGACGCAAGCCCGCGTCCCAACTGAAACGATCTTGACGCCCCGGTTCTACACCACCGACTTTGATGCCATGTCCAAGATGGATCTGAGTCTGACGGCAGCGGAGTTGGACGCGATGCTGGCCGAGTTTCGGGCCGATTACAACCGCCATCACTTCGTCCGGGGGGCAGAGTTTGAGCAATCCTGGGATCAACTCGATCCGGAAGCCCGTCGCCTGTTTGTGGAGTTTCTGGAACGATCCTGCACGGCTGAGTTTTCCGGCTTCCTGCTCTACAAGGAACTGTCTCGCAAGCTGAAGACTGAGAGCCCTGTTTTGGCTGAGTGCTTTTCGCTGATGAGTCGAGATGAAGCTCGGCACGCTGGCTTTCTGAATCGGGCGATGGGAGACTTTAACCTGGCCCTCGATCTGAGCTTCCTGACTCAGAATAAGGCCTACACCTACTTTGCCCCTCGCTTCGTGTTCTACGCTACCTACCTTTCCGAAAAGATCGGCTATTGGCGCTATATCCTGATCTACCGCCATCTGGAGCAGCATCCGGAAAACCGGATTTATCCGATCTTTAACTTCTTCAAGTGCTGGTGCCAGGATGAGAGCCGTCATGGGGATTTCTTTGCGATCCTGCTCTCCAGTCAACCCAACTTGATCAAGGGATGGATCGCGCAACTGTGGTGCCGTTTCTTCTTGCTGTCGGTGTTTGCCACCATGTATCTGAATGACGTGGGTGAGCGGCCTGATTTCTATTGTCTGTTGGGCCTGGAGCCTAGTGTCTATGACATGGAAGTGATCCGTAAGACGAATCATGATGCTGGCAAGGTGTTCCCGATCGTGTTGGATGTGGAAAATCCTGAGTTTGAGGCGTCGTTGCAGCGCTGCATTGCCAACAACGCGGAGCTACGCCGGATCGCTCAGGATGACAAGCCCTTCAAGGCGTTGCGTAAGCTTCCCTTCTACCTCAAGAACTTGACGGAGTTTGCCCGTCTCTACTTCCTCAAGCCTCTGCCCAGCGCGATCACTCTGCGCCAACAAGCCCAGAACCAGGGATCGGAGCAGGTCGCTTACAGCTAGTCCTGCAAGATTGCTACTAGGTTGAGCCAGCTCTCCTAGTCTCCTTGGACCTTCAGTGAGGGATCTGAGGGTTGAGAGTCTTGAGTGATCCTA
>CAZONZ010000127.1:0-7498 GCA_964581005.1 uncultured bacterium | reverse complement strand
ACTCCTGTATTTCTAGCAGTAGCCACCTTTGGCCTCTTGGGGTGGGGATTTTTCCAGGCTCGGAAGCGGGGCCGGATCGCGTTGTGGAAATGGGTGCAAAGCGTCACCCTGTTACTCCCGCCTCTATTCGTGTTGGGCCTGGTCACGTTGGGGATCGCGCTCAATATTGCCACATTTGTGTTGTTGCTGGTGATCGCTACCGTTCTCTATATCGGTGTTGGACAACGAGTGCGACGGCTCACTGAGGCCGAACAGCAGAATTGGCAAGATCCCTCGACGACGAATGAAACTCAGGGATCCTCAGCTGCGGAAGCTGCGGAAGCATCCGAGACCAACACAACGGCTTCGATCTCTGAGCAAGATTCTCGATCCCGCTGGGAGGAGTCGGCAACTGGGGATCAATCTCGCTCCTCGTCTGGAGGGTTCAGATCCGTTGACGCCTCAGGTATGCCTTGGATTGATCAGGAGGCCATCCAACAGATCTTTAGTGTGGACAGTTTCTTTGCGACGGAAACGATCCCGTATGGTCAAGGTGTGATCTTCAGGGGCAATTTACGGGTTGAACCGCAGGTGGCTCTGGATCGGTTGACGGAGCAGCTCCAGAGGGTAATGGGGGATCGGTATCGTCTGTTTCTGGTGGAAGACACCCAAGGGAAGCCTGCTGTTGTCGTGCTGCCCGATACTGTGGTCAATCAGAAAACCTCTCAGGGGGCCAAATGGTTGGCGGTGGGGCTTCTGATCGCTAGTTTTCTGGCATTGCTGGAAGTTGGCGCGAATTTGGCAGGATTTCGGTTGTTGGATATGCCAGGACGGTGGCCGGAAGCATTACCTGTGGCTGCAGGGATCCTTACGACTCTGATGCTGCATGAGGTTGGACACCGTTGGATGGCAGGCAACTATGGGGTGCGGCTGAGTCCTGCCTTCATGATCCCAGCTTTGGGGATCGGCACCTTGGGCACACTCAATCGGATCGAGTCTCCCTTGCCCAATCGCAAAGCTCTGTTTGACATTGCCTTGGCTGGACCTGCGGTAGGCGGATTGATCTCATTGGTGATCTTGATCCTGGGGCTGACGCTATCTGGTCAAGCGGGTGAAATTTATGTGCCAGCTACCCTGTTTCGCAGTTCCACCTTAGTCGCCTCTTTGGCCAGTCTGATCATGGGTCCAGCGTTACAGGCCGATGTGGTTGCGATCCATCCGTTGGTGGCCGTGGGCTGGATCGGGACCGGGATCACAGCATTGAGTTTATTACCTGCAGGCCAGTTGGATGGGGGACGGATCGTGCAGGCCGTTTATGGTCGGCGAACGGGCAATTGGGCAACGTTGATCACCTTGGTCGTCTTGGCCTTTACCGCGTTGAGCAATGTGATCGCGCTCTACTGGGCTTTGCTGATCCTGTTCATTGCGCGGGAGCCGGAGCGTCCACCGTTAAATGAGATCGATGAGACGGATGAACGTCGGGATGCGTTAGCTCTGCTGGCTTTGTTCTTGATGATCATGACCCTGCTGCCTGTCACGCCGATCTTGGATCGGTTCCTTCAGATCGGGTAGAGAGGACTTTAAAGTTCGGTTTAGACGTGGCTTTGTTAGGTCATGCTCAGAGAGCAAAACGTCCAGGGAGGTCCGGAGCTATACTATCACTGACTGGATCAACTGGATCAGTGAGCAGCATCATCAGAGATCGTTAGACTTATTGATGCGGAGAAAGGGCCGACCACTGCCACAAAGGAACTATCGCGGAGAGTTAAGATGCAATAGCTGTATCCTCTAAGTAAGAGCAAATTGTATGGTAGTGATCCAGATCATCGACGCGATCTCTAATTTGATCCAGGTCTTAATAGACTCATTCGGTAAAGTTCCGACTATAGTTGGCATTCTCTTATTCCTAGGGGTTGCGATAGGATGGAGAATATATACTGATTGGCGGCGTGATAAGATGATCAATGCATTAGTCGCAGAGAAGGACAAAACGATACAACGCTTGGCGGAGTCTGAGCGTCAGTTTAGAGTTCTTTTTTTCAAGGAGCAGCTTGGCTGGTCAGATGAACAGGTGGATCTCTTCGTCATGAAGAATGAGTTTCAGAACACACCCGAAGCTCGACGCTCCCTTGAAAATCGAGATAAGGAAGAAATGAAAGAGGGTAAGACATACACGGAGGAGAAGGCATGAACGGTTTTACTCTTTTGCTTTCGGTGATCATTCTGTGGTGCTTGGTTGAGCTAGGACTAGGTGCGAGATCTTGGGCAATGGAGAGAAGGTATGCCCATGAGTTCAGGGTAGAAAAGACGACTCAGAAGTTTG
The DNA here is from genome assembly GCA_964581005.1 of uncultured bacterium. Taxonomy (GTDB): domain Bacteria; phylum Cyanobacteriota; class Cyanobacteriia; order Thermostichales; family Thermostichaceae; genus CAZONZ01. The sequence goes on along the minus strand of CAZONZ010000127.1, from coordinate 5,196 downwards.
CCTCTGCAAGGAACAAATTGATGGACCTTGCAAGGACTGGAAAAATCGACATCGAATCTGAGACATTCAGAACATTTTACTTCCTCACAACCTTCGTGATGCGTCGGCCTGATCAATATCGTGAGATCAGTGAAGCTCTGATGCAAGCGATCATTCGGAAGGACAGCTCTCCTGCTCACAATCCTCTTCAGGATGAAAGTAGAAGCTGGACTCCTGATGTAAAGCATCTTGTCAGAGAGATCTCAGGAGCTTTCGGTAGCTTGCTTGTTGACTATTCTCCCCTTTTTCGTGTTCTTCTGAGACTAGAGAGCTTTTTCAGAGCTATTTCAATCTTGGTCAGACTTATGGAAAGACTGAGAACCTCACTTACGGAGATGCGCAGGCAAGATCCCTTCATATCAAATGTTATCCAAGCACAGGAACACATGAATCAGATTGCAGCATAGGGTTCTTAACTATGGTGCAGATCCTTGCTGTTTGGGTAAGGGAGATCTGATATTGTTGTGTACACGTCGCAGCACAAAAAGGGCGATCTTGTCAAAGCACATGCCACTCCCTTCTCAGAGTCACAAGCTACGTAGCTAAAAGTGATGAGATCAAACATAATGGGGTGAAGGGCTACTCAATCATAAAGTAGGAAGTGATGAGAGCAGGTATTTCGTTCAGCTATCACCTAGCTTTGGCTTAACAGGAAACTCTATTGGGGACGAAAATGGTTTGGGACTGGTATAGCGATTATCTCAGGTTGATATATCCTCGAAGTGTTGAGGACGAGCTTAGTGATGCTCACCCCAATGTTATTTTAGAAGACTTAGTTAAAGTTGCAAACGACTCACTTCGGCTCTGTCGAAGGAGACTTTACCATAGGTATTGCATAGCAGATAGATCTCTGAGATGTAGTTCATATCCATCTATAGAGGTAGGAGTTGAGAGGCTTGGTGCTCTACGGACTATATCAAGCAACAATCCAAAATCTACAAATGAATCATTGAACGTTTTTCAGGCATTCGAGCTAATGGCTCAAAAGGATTCTTCCAGATTCTTTTCTCTATTGATTGAAGAAGTTGAAAGCAGACTTAGCGATAAGTTAGCTGATTGGGAGAAATTTGTGAAAATTTTTACTGAAGAAGATGATCCTCAAAAACCAATTTACTTTTGGGATCTATCTCTAGGTAGCCCAGTTGTCTATGAGGGGGACATCCCTTATGAGGATTTCCTGATTAAAGGGAAAAATGATCCAACCCTGTTAAGGTTAATTGATGGCTTGGATTATCTCGAAGGTTTATTCGACCGATACCAAATATTACGCACAATGCAGTTTGGCAAACCGTATATCCCCAATTATTTGTACTTTTTTGAGAAGCTTGCTATGCTAGATACTGCCTTTAGGGAAAAGACAGAATTTCATGGTTTCATGCTTGCAGAAGATTTAGAAAAATATTATCCAAGATCTCATTTTTGGTGGTTTTATGTTAAACCGAAACTCTTTCATATTGATTTTTATAATGATTAACTGGAATGTTAATCGCTGACTTTCCTTGCTTTGCTGTAGATCCTCAAGACGGCAATAGTTGCAAAGAGTACAGGTTAGATAGCAATCCTGACAGACAATATGCTATGATCTGCTCATCCATTTTTAAGAACGACTGAATCAATGTGGAACAGTTTCTTTTGCTGAAATCTTAAGGAGGACTATCTAGAATGACTCTGCCTGATTTGATAGTAGACTCAATCAAAACTGACTTAATAGTTGAGGTCGAGTTTATGATCATGCATCATCTTTCTGCGGTACAGTTTATCCTTTAGATGACAATTGTTATGAAAACATTTTCTCTCCAAACATTCATGACATAGATCTAGAATTAGTATATATCAAGACGCTATTTGCACAAAAGCTATCCAAAATAAGATTCAAGAGCTCATTCAGTCTTACGAAGATATTCTTCGGCTATACAAAAAATATCAAATAGACTTCTCCTCTTTTGGAGATGTATTCTTTTCGCTTCACCCTGTTATTTACTTACCGGATAGTAAGCAAACTTCGCACTTTTTCTGTCAAACAATGCATACTGGGAGTTGATCCATAGGCTGTTGGCATGATAATGGATTCAATATAACTATAGATATTGGGTAGCCCATGGCAGCTATTGGACTCAAAAGAGTGGGTGACGCAACGTTGATCCAGAGGATGCCTGGAACATTGGAGAACAATTCTTCAAGGCGAATCCAGAGATTGGAGTGCAATTGTGAACAAAATGAGTTTTCAGTCTCGATCTCAGATCACCCTCAATCTCCCCAACTGGATTACCTTGGCTCGTCTGCTAGGGATCCCGGTCATCCTGATTAGTTTGGCGAGTGAGGATCCCCTCGGACGGATTTGGGCTGCGTCAGCGTTTGGGATCGCTGCTGGAACAGATTGGTTGGATGGGTATCTGGCAAGGCGGTTGGATCAAGTGACGGAGTTGGGGAAGTTTTTGGATCCGTTGGCGGATAAGTTGTTGGTGTTGGCTCCGTTGTTGATGCTGATCGAATTGGGACAAGTGCCTGCTTGGGGTGTATTTTTGCTGTTGGCACGGGAGCTAGCGATCGCGGGGTGGCGAGTGCGGCAGGATCAGATCCAAGGAGCTAACCTTTGGGGGAAAGCGAAAACTGTGGTGCAGATCCTCGCTGTGCTGGGGCTCATCTTGCAGTGGCCGGGAGCATTAATTGGGTTTTGGATCGCTGTGGGAATCACCTTGATCTCTGGGGGGATCTATCTTCTTCCTACTGCACCTTCTTCTGAGGATCCTTAACTGATGCTGACCCCAGATCCTGATCTTCAGGCTTCAGTCTCCACTCAATCGCTTCGGATCCTGGGCATTGATCCGGGGATGGCGACGATGGGGTTTGGGTGCCTCTCGATCTGTCCTCAAACGGAAGCGATCCAGCCGTTGGATTATGGCGTGATCTCTACTCCTGCGAAGACTCCGATCCCAGAGCGTTTACAGATTCTGTATCAGGACTTAACCTCGTTGATCCAGATGTTAAAACCGGATCGAGTGGGGCTGGAGAAGCTGTTTTTCTACAAAATGGGGAATACGATCCTGGTTGCTCAGGCGCGTGGGGTGATCTTATTGGTGTTGGCTCAGGCTGGGTTGATCGCGGAAGAAGTGACCCCGGCTCAAGTGAAGCAAAGTTTGACGGGATATGGAAATGCTGAAAAGTGGGAGGTGCAGGAGGCGGTGGCGCGAGAGTTAAGGTTGCCAGGGTTACCAAAACCCGATGATGCGGCTGATGCTTTAGCGATCGCTCTGACCGTTTGGCATCGGGGAAAACTCGCATGACAACGAATTAGAGATCTATGTCTCTATAAGTACCCGTTGACTTTCCCTGATTGAAATTGCTGCTACTCGATCCCAGCAAACCGCCAGGGCACAGGATCCACAGCAGATCCATGCACATATAACCCCCAGTGTAAGTGCGGGCCTGTTGAAATTCCAGTTGCCCCGATCGCCCCGATCACTTGACCGGCCTGAACGATATCTCCTTCTTGAACATCGATCCGGCTTAGGTGGAGCAAAACACTGAGCACGCCCTGCCCATGATCGATGCCGACGGTATTACCGTTGACGCGAAAGCCTTCTGAAACGAGCCCAACTAACGCAACTCGACCTGCCGCAGGCGCAACCACTGAAGATCCAAGTCCCCCAGCATAGTCTACGCCACGGTGATAATAATTTTCAGCAAAAACACCGTTATAGTAGCGCCGCACTCCGTAGATGGTAGACACAGCTCCTTGGTTGGGCTTCAGAAAAGCGCCTTGCCAGTATTTTTCAGGAGTCACCAGGTTTTTGAACTCTTGGATCCGTTGAATCTCGATCTCACTAGCTTCCAACGGAACCCCTGGTGCTAAGCGGATCGATTGGGTGGGAAAACTCCGATCCTGTAAATTCACCTTCAGCAGTTGAGCGGGTTCGAGTCCACTGATTTGCACTTGCCGCATTCCAGGCTGATCCAAGGGGGTGGTTGGGATCAGGGCTCGCCAGCGGTTGGCCTCAAGTGGGAAGGTCGGAAAACTCTGCTGATCGAGATAGACCAGAGGGGAGTTAGGCAGGGCTGTTGTTGGATCGGTGGTGATCGTGACAACTAGCGTATCTCCTAGCTGGGGATTGGGGGGCTGGACACTGATCTCGGCTGCCTCGGCTGCAACCAGAGCAGATCCGGCTAAGCTGATCCCAGCCGCTAGACTTGCCATCGTGAGATCCAGACCAAAGAAACGCTGATGCACCATAGGAATGAGTTGAATTCTGAAGAGCCGGGTGAACGCCATCGGGCCAAGCCGCTGATCTCGGATCCAAATGCTCCGGATCGCACGGCCACGACGCCACTTTACCGCCGAATTTACGAAGTGGTAAGACGGATCCCCGTAGGACGAGTTGCCACGTATGGGCAGGTGGCTCGTTGGGCTGGCTATCCTGGTTATGCCCGTCAGGTGGGCTATGCCTTGTACCGTCTGCTGCCTCAGGATAGTGATGTTCCCTGGCAGCGCGTGATCAATGCCCAAGGCCGGATCTCCTACTCTCCGTTGCGCTATGGATCTGACGATCACCAACGAGCTCTGCTGGAGGCGGAAGGGATTGAGTTTGATGATCAGGACAGGATCGATCTGAAACGCTATGGGTTGGATCCTCTGGATCGTGAACTTACCGATCTACAACATCTGGCCCCCTCAGTTCATGACTCCAAGGATCTTTGAGGTTCGATTTTGAACAAAATCTTGAGCGCAGTCCCCATTTAGAACACCGAGTTTAGATGGGGTTAGCGAAACCAACAAAAGTCGCGAAGCGTCCGCTATACTGTATAATTTTCTAAGGTACGGGCTTCAGTGACCACGACCTATTTCCAGCCACGGGTACGGCATTGAGTTGGCACGACCCAAACAGGCTTTCTTCCCTTGGGAGTATCAAGGCAAAAGTTCCTGATACTCGGCGCGAACGCCGCTTAGTGCCAAGGACGGCGGGATGCCCGCTTAAGAATCCTCATCCAGAAGCTCTGCTTTAGATGGGGTGCGTTCAAGCCTTAAGTTCCAGCGGCTCTCTCAGAGGATAACGTGGGCTTTACTAGCGATATCCTGTTTGATCCCTGATGGCTAGAGTTTATGAATTCAGCCCCTAAAGTGCAGATCGCAGAGGAGAGATCTCCGTTGGCCCATCTCCC
>CAZONZ010000126.1:8339-9808 GCA_964581005.1 uncultured bacterium | reverse complement strand
GGTAAGCTCTTATCGTTCAGATATTAGATTGAGAGAATGGCATGTGTACGTTTACCATGCAGTCGTAAGGGTACTGTCCAGGTTCTTGGATCTTGCGGTGTCGTGGGTTTGGATACTGGAGCATTTCCAAATCAGCGTAGGCAGGAAATTGTTATTTGGGCACTTCGATTAATTCGGACTTCAAAGAACTTGAACGGAACTAAGTGGTGTTGTGAGTGAGGGTGAATATGAAGATCATGATCCTGGCTGGAGGCCAGTCCCCGGAGCGTCCGATCTCGTTGGTGACGGGGAAGGCGATCAAAAGTGCGCTTGCAGATCTGGGGCATCAGGCAGAATTGATGGATCCTGGGCCTGATCTGCCGCAGCAACTTTGGCAAGCTTGTGAACGGGGCTATGAGTTTATCTGGATCGCCTTGCATGGGGCTGGAGGTGAGGATGGAACGGTTCAAGCCATGCTGGACTGGGTAGGACTGCCTTACCAAGGATCGGGCTATCTGGCCAGTGCTCTAGCGATGGATAAAGCTGTCTCAAAACAGATCTTTCAGTCCAAACAGGTCACCACCCCAGCCTGGATCGAATGTGGACGGCAGGATCATCTCGTATGGTCGGAGGTGGTTGAGCAGCTAGGACATCCGGTGGTGATCAAACCCGTCTCCTGTGGATCAACGTTTGGGATCAGTATTGCCCACACGTCTGTTGAATGTGAAAACGGGATCGAGCTGGCTCGTGGCTTTGCCGATCGGCTGATCTTAGAAGCCTATATTCCAGGCAAAGAGATCACTGTTTCGATTCTGGACGATCAGGTGATGCCGCCGATCGAGATTCTGCCTGCCAGTGGAGACTTTTACGACTACGAAGCCAAGTATGCTCCAGGTGGATCTCGCCACATGATCCCGTGTTCGTTAACGGAGGCTGGACGGCAGCGCGCTGAAGATCTGGCATTACAAGCGTATCGAGTGTTGCATTGTGAAGGGTTGGCCCGCGTGGATCTGCGGATTGATCCTAATGAGACGGCTTGGGTGCTAGAGGTCAATACCCTTCCAGGGATGACCCCAACGTCACTATGTCCGGATGCAGCGGCAGCTTTGGGATGGAGTTTTAATCATCTAGTGCAACGGATCTTGGCTTCTGGATGCAAACGCCGTCGGCCCCTTCAATCTGCGGCTGTAGCTAAAGAATAGGATCTGATAATCCGATCTGGCCATTGCCACTCTGCCCCAACTGCTGCCAGGATTAACAAGCTCCTTTTCCTGCCAAGATCATCTGCAGATCTTTGGAGGTCTCTGTATGAATTCCCCTTTCTCCGATCGACGGACCTCCTCCAGTCGATCTCAGTCTCGACCCAAACGCCAGGATCAGGGCCGATCCCAGTCCAAAGCCAACAAAGCTGGCAAGTCTAAGTTTGCCAAACCGACCAAGCCGATCAAGCCGATCAAAGCTGGACTGAAACCCATTCGCCGGAAACCTGT
>CAZONZ010000126.1:0-8239 GCA_964581005.1 uncultured bacterium | reverse complement strand
CCTGTGATCGTGGCCTTGGATGGAGTTCAGGATCCGCATAACTTGGGGGCGATTGCTCGAACGGCAGAAGCTTTGGGGATGCAGGGACTGGTGATCCCGCAACGACGGGCTGTGGCGGTGACATCGAGTGTGATCCGGGTGGCAGCTGGAGCCCTCTCCACACTACCTGTCAGCCGAGTCGTTAACTTAAATCGAGCGTTGGAAACCTTCAAAGAAGCTGGTTTTTGGATCTACGGCACCGTTGGTCATAGCCAAGACTCCCTCTACCATGTAACCTTCAAGGGGCCGATCGTGATCGTGGTGGGAGCTGAAGGGAAAGGGATTAGTCTCCTGACCCAGCAGCATTGTGATCAATTGATCTCGATTCCTCTGTCGGGCAAAACTGAAAGTCTGAATGCCTCGGTTGCGGCTGGGATCACGCTTTATGAACTTTGTCGGCAACGGTGGCAGCGCACGATCGAGCTACGGCGCTAATTTCGATTGTAGCTGTCGATACAAAACGGAAATCTCTCCAGGAAATCCTGGTCGGAGGGACGGGATCGGAAGGGATCGCAGTAGAATCGACAGGGAGATCACAATTCTTGACAAGGACACTTGCTGAGGGAGGAAAGGCTCTGTGCCGTTATGGAAGACCCTGCTGATAGCGCTCTGGGAGCGGCTAGGATGGGCCACCTGGATCAAGATCACCACGACCAAACCAGCTTGCACCTACTACTTTGGTCCGTTTCTGAATCAGGCAGAAGCCAAAACCTATCAAGGAGCCTATATTACGGATCTGGAGGAGGAAGGAGCCAACGGGATCGCGGTTGAGATGAAGCGGGGTCCCACACCCGAACAGCTGACGATCGAACAGCCGGAGTCTACAATCGGATCTTGAGTTTAAGAACTATACCCACTGATCATGACTGACACTGACCACCAGGTTACCCTCCACCACAACGATCAGGTTTATACCTTCACGGTTCCTCCCCACCAAACCGTACTGGATGCTGCCCTCGATCAAGGGATCGAGTTACCCTTCTCCTGTCACGCGGGTGTGTGTACCACCTGTGCAGGCCGAATTAAGCAGGGCCAGATCAATCAAAAAGAGGCCATGGGGGTCAGTCCTGATCTCCAGGCCCAAGGGTACGCTCTGCTCTGCGTCTCCTATGCCATGTCGGATCTAGAGGTTGAATCCGGCAAAGAGGATGAGCTCTACGAACTCCAATTTGGTGCAGCCCAAAAACGCTGATCCCCCGATGCAGATCCACCTGCTCACCCTGTCCATCGTGATCCAACGACCGGCACAAGTCCCGCTGATCCTGACCTCGTTGCAGCAGCAGATTCAGGATCAGGTTGGAGATCATCAACTGCTTCGTTGGGCCATCACCTCAGTTCAGGTTGAGGGAGAGATTCCGATGGCAACGATCGAAGCTGTGGTTACAACCGATCCATCTGTTTTGTGACGACTGCATCTGATGGTCATGCAGGCGACCCTCTAGACTTCGGTGAAATGCTTTTTACCTGTCCCTTCATGATCCCGATAGGTCAGAACCATCCATGATCCCTATTGCCGAACTTACTCCCCCAGTTGCCCTGACGATCGCCGGATCCGATAGTGGAGGGGGAGCTGGGATCCAGGCGGATCTGAGAACGTTTGCCTTTCATCAAGTGCATGGAACCAGTGCCCTCACCTGCATTACGGCCCAAAACACCTTAGGGGTGACGCGCGTTGATCCGCTCCCTCCCGAAGCCGTTGCTGCCCAGATCGAGGCCGTCGTCACTGACATTGGCGTCCAGGCGATCAAAACGGGCATGTTGTTGAATGCTGAGATCATTGCAACGGTGGCCGATCAAGTGAAGCGATGGCCCTTGCAGCCTTTGGTGGTGGATCCTGTGATGGTCTCGCGGACTGGGGCGCAGTTGTTGGCGGATGAGGCGATCTCAATGTTGCGAACTCGGTTGATTCCCTTGGCCACGATCCTGACTCCCAATCGCTATGAAGCTCAGATCTTGAGTGGACTGGATATTCAAACCTTGGCTGATATGGAGCAAGCTGCCGTTCAGATCCACACCTTAGGGTGTCAGGCTGTTTTGGTAAAAGGGGGTGGACTTCTTGGGGAAGGACGAGGGAGTGATGTTTGGTTTGATGGGGATCAGATTGCGATCCTGAATGCTCCCTATGTTGAAACCCAACACACCCATGGAACAGGCTGTACGTTGTCAGCGGCTATCGCGGCTCAGTTAGCTCTGGGTGCTGATCCGTGGACCGCAACTCAACAGGCCAAAACCTATGTCACTCAGGCCATCCAGCATCCCCTAGCGATTGGATCAGGGCAGGGACCGATCGGGCATTTTTTCAAATTACTGAAAGATTGATTAGGTTTGAGAATCGTTGAGATTTCTTGAGAGTTCTGAGAGCCATTCAGTGCTTGGGGGGGAGCGGGGATCATGCGGCCTTGAGGCGGCTTGCTTCCAGGAAGTGCTTCCCTCAAACCTTAACGTAGGCATAACTGATCCTTTGCCAAACTCCCATAATTTTTGGACCACTTGCTGAGATCATGGGGGGCGAGTGTGCTGCTGGCCGTGTTCTGCACTTTGACAAGAGCCGAGGTATGAGATGATCTCGGTGCGGCCACTCAGCCCATCACACTAGCTTCAGGCTCAACTTCAGGCCGAATGGCAGCTGCACAGTACGAGAGGGGTGAACCAAACAATGCAAACAACGATCCAAACCAAGGCGTGCTTAAACCTGATCGGGTTAGCGCTAGCCAGTTCAGTCCTGGGGGCTGGAATGACAGCGTGTGGTTCGGATAGCACGTCTTTGACCGCAACGAGTGTGGGATCGACGGCGGGGCCTGAGGTGGCTGCTGCTGTTGAAGCAAATTCTATTGAATTGTTCTACGACGGTGTTGTGACGCAAGTTGATCCGGTTGACTTGGCAACTGCGTTTGCTCTGGCTCAGGGTGTTGATGATACCGACTTTACGGCGATCGCCAGCTACATTGATACTGTTTTGGCAGGGCAGATCGACGGTTTAGTGACCCCTGTCATGGTTGACAGCATTAATGTTTTGGGAGCTCAAACTCTACTCGTTTCCGACTTTGATGCCGATGGAACTACTGGGACGGCCAATGATGCAGCTGTTCTATTTGCACTGATCGGAGGCGCTACGGATCTGGCCACAGTCAACGATGCGATCACCCCTCTGGCCTTGGGTTTCGATCCATTGGCTGAAGATACCAACATTCCTACGATCGGATCCCGATACGGCACCTTCGTCGCACCCCTTCCAGCTGAGACAACAGCAGGTGACGTCAAGGTTGTTGTATTAGGAGATGGGTTTGCAGCCAGCTCCTTTGTTCTGGGTGATGCAAACTTTGTGGCCCGCCCACCAGAGTTCGAGCCGCCGGATGACGGGTTCACCAGTTATACGGTTGAGGGTGAAAGCTTGAATGATATCGGCGGTATTAGTAGCTTTATTTCCATTGGTGCAGGTCTTGATCCGGATACCTGTGTTCGTGTGTTTGAACTGGAGGCGGATCCAGCCACTGCAACTCCACTGACTGAGTCGGATACCTGCCCAGATCCCAATACCTTCCGAGCTCCCATTCCGCCAGACACGACTGCAGGCAATGTCAAAGTGGTTGTGGGTGGCGATGATTTCCCGGCCACTGACGTTGGGATCGGTGATGCGATCTTCCTCCCCGTCGTGAACGATCCGGCGGATGGCTTTACCAGCTACACCCCTGATGAAGGATCTCAGTTCACCGATCTGAGTGGGTTGACGAGCTTTACAGCTACAGGAGCAACGATCGATTTAGATACCTGTGTTCAGGTGTTCCCACTGAATGCGAATCCTGCTATGGCATTCCCCTTGGCTGAATCGGATGGTTGCCCAGAGCGTCCTGAACCTGTTGAGTTCCAAGCCCCACTTCCCCCTGACACGATCTCTGGTGATGTCAAAGTTGTGGTGACTGGAGATGGCTTCCCTGCAATGAGCTTCGGCTTGATGGGTAGCGATGACATGGGGACGACAACGGCGACCTTTACGCCTCGTGCAGAGTTAGAGCCTCCTGCCGATGGATTTACGACCTACGCTCCGGATGCGGAGTCCCAGCTCGTAGATTTGGGTGGCACTGACTCATTTATGGTGATGGGCGCTGAGATCTTCCCGTCCACTTGTGTTGAAGTCTTTGGCATTGATGACGATCCGGCCAGTGATGCTTCCTTAGCTGAATCGGCAGGGTGCCCTTAAGGTCGCTTTAAGGTTGAGTTTGATCGGGAGGCGAGAGAGACTTATCTCGATACACCTGGACGCGGATCCCGCGAGAACTGTTAGGGAGGAACGAAACATGGTTCAACAACGAGCCTATTTCAGCGGGTGCCTCATTGGCTTACTGATTGTGGTGGCCAGTTGTGGCACGTCAACCAATGATTCCATTGGCATGAGCCCTGGGGAAGAACCTGGATCAGGAGGATCCATCCCCACGCCACAAGTGACTCCTTCTGCAAGTGCATCACCCACAAGCGCACCTAGCAGTTCTCCTGCTCCGCTCCCCTCCGATCCAGGATCTGCTACTCCAGGATCTACGCCGACTCCGGTGGCAACTGGAACTCCTTCAGGATCCACACCCACTCCGGTGGCAACTGGAACTCCTTCAGGATCCACACCCACTCCGGGGTCTACCTCAACTCCAGGATCCACGCCCACAGGGACTACACCTACCCCAGGATCATCTCCTACGGTTCAACCGACACCTCAGCCTACAGCTAGTGGGGTTCCGACTCCAACTCCGACAACGGGATCGACACCAACACCTACGGTTTCCCCAACGGCAGGAGCGTCTCCAACTCCAACCCCAGGAGCCACCCCGACGCCGACCCCAACGCCGACCCCAGGAGCCTCACCAACCCCTGTGGGTTCTCCCACTCCTACACCGGAACCTTCTCCCACGAGCACCCCGACTGGAAATCCGACAGACTTCAAGCTCCCGATCCCTTCTCCTACAGCATCAGGCGACGTCAAGGTGGTCGTGATCGGAGATGGATTCCCAGCGACTCAGTTCTCAATTGGGGGAGCCACGTTTGTGCCGTTTGCGTTGGATCCAGAGGATGACGGCTTTTCGACCTACTCACCGGATGCCAACTCACAGCTGAACGCGATCGGTGGGATCACGAGCTTTTCGGTTACGGGAGCTACCGTTTCACTCGAAACTTGTGTTCAGGTGTTTGATATTGGAGCCAAGCCTGAACTCGCAGCCCCCTTGACAGAATCGTCGGGCTGTCCCTAATCCGGGATGGCTTTGATCAACTCTAAATGTTTCCTATCCTTTGTTTTTTGATGATGAGGAGTTTAACAATGGTTACATCACGTATGCGTCTGATCTGGTTTTCTCCCTTGCTGCTCTCGTTACTGGTGGCTTGTGGATCAGGGGGTGGCGGCACTGCCATTTCCACTGCGCCTCAGGCGGTTCCTGCGACAACGGTAGCTCTACCTAGCACAGCTTTGGCTGAATCGAATGGCTGTTCTGCTGCAGGCAATCCCACTAGCTTCACCGCTCCCATTCCTGCTGCTACCTTTGCCGGTAATGTTCGGATCGAAGTCAGTGGGGATGGATTCTCAGCGAGTGCGATCACGGTGGGTGAAGCAACGTTTGTCCCCCTACCTCTGGATCCAGCTGATGATGGGGTCACGACCTACACTGCTGATGCTGAATCCCAGTTTGTGGATCTGGGTGGCGTGAGCAGCTTTGCCATGACCGATGCTGCGGTTAGCGCTGAGACCTGTGTCAAAGTGTTCGATCTGGCCGATGCTTCCGCAACCTTGATGGTGCCTGATGCTGTCTCCAACCTCTATCGCAACGATCCAACTCAGATCACCTTGTCTGACATTGGTGTGCAGGTCGCAGCTCGCCAGCTGGTTGAAATGGGCATGGATCTCACCCCCCAGAATTTGGCGGATCAAGCAAATGCTTTGTTGCCGGGAACAGCCGATGATGTCAGTGCAGACAACTTGACGGAAGGGCTGGTGCAGGCTGACTTTAACTTCGTCGCCCCTGAGGATCTGACTCTGGCGGATACAGGTGTTCTGATCGCAAACCGGGTGTTGATCGCGTTTGGGGATGAGCCCTCTGCCGAAAATATCCAGCTGCAGGCCAATGTCTTACTGCCTGGAGAGGAAAACGACATTGCTGATCCTGCTGACATTACCACTGTCCCTGTTGACAATCCGGGTGCTCAGGGGAATTGCTCCTTTGATCCAAGCTTCACGTTCCTCTGTGATCCAGACGCAGCTCTGTCAATGGACGAAGCCGTGTTTACGGTTCAAGTCCTGCACGCAGCAGACCAAGAGGCAGGGGTAGCCGCGATCGAAGATGCTCCTCGCTTCTCGGCCATCATGAATGGTCTGGAGTCACTGTTTCCGAACAACCTGCTGCTGACCTCTGGCGATCTGTGGATCCCTGGACCGTTCTACAGTGCTGGGGGCGATGCCAACGGCAGAGGGGGTGAAGCAGATGTCCGGATCAACAGCGCGATCGGTTGGGATGCTGCTGTGTTGGGCAATCACGAGTTTGATCTTGGCACGGATCCGCTGGAGAGCTTGATCGAAGCTGATCCAGGCGATGATTTTCCGGGTACGCTCTTCCCCTACCTCGGTGCCGCCAACCTGGACTTCACGGCTGACGGAAACTTGAGCAACCTGGTTGTTGCTGGTGGACAGGAAGCTAACACCATTCCTAATTCGATTGCACCCAGTACTGTGGTGACGGTTGGAGATGAACAAATCGGGATCGTTGGTGCCACGACTCCTACCCTGCAACAAATTTCCTCTCCTGGTGGTGTTGATGCTCTGCCGGATGGGTTTATCAACCTTGATCCTGCTAGTATTCAAGCCCTCGCAGAGGAAATTCAGCCTGAGATCAATGAATTGATCGACTTGGGCATTGACAAGATTGTTCTGATCTCCCACTTGCAGCAGCTTGACAACGAAGTCCTGTTGGCTAGTGAGCTGACGGGTGTTGACATTGTGATCGGCGGTGGATCGGATACTCTGCTGGCCAATCCTGGCAATCGGATCCGGACAGAGTTTGGCAAGGATCCTTCCGGTCCTTATCCGGTTCTGCTCCAGTCTGCAACGGGTGAGCCTGTCGCCCTGGTCAACAGTGATCGGGAATATCGCTATGTCAATCGTTTGATCGTTGGGTTTGATGCCAATGGTCTGCTGGCTGAGATCAGCCCCGAAAGCCGTCCCTACCCAGCAGACTCTCAAGGGGTGAGTGAAGTCGCTAACCTCGCAGGTTCAGGTGTAACGGTTCCGGATCAGGAAGTGACAGACGCCATCACTGAGGTTTCCAATGTTTTGATCGAACTGGATGGCACGATTGCAGGTCAAACCGATGTCTTCCTGAATGGTGAACGTCAGGATGTCCGTACTCAGGAAACCAACCTGGGGAATGTCACGGCTGATGCTAACCTCTTCGAGGCTCGTCAGACTGATCCGATGACAGCGGTCTCGCTCAAGAACGGTGGCGGTATTCGGGCTTCGATCGGAGCGATCCTGCCTGGGGAAGAAGGCGTGCGTGTTCCACCGTTGGCTAACCCTCTGACTGGGAAAGAAGACGGAGATGTTTCCCTATTGGATATTCAGAATGCCCTCCGTTTCAACAACGGCCTTGTTCTCCTGACCGTGAGTGCTGCTGAGCTCAAGGATATTATTGAGCATGGTTTGGCCAACATCGGTGGCGGTCAGACCCTCCAAGTCGGTGGCATTCGCCTCTCCTATGATCCAGCAGGTACAGCGATTGCCTTTGATGCAGATGGCACTGTGACCACTCCGGGTACACGAGTGCAATCCTTGGCCATTGTGGATGACACAGGTGCTGTGACCGATGTGATCGTTGAGGCCGGTGCTGTGGCTGGTGATCCAGAGCGGCCTATTCGGATTGTCACCCTGAACTTCTTGGCTGATGCAGACGATGAAACGCCTGGTTTGGGTGGAGATGGCTATCCCTATCCCGCATTTGGCGAAAATCGCGTTGATCTGTTTGAGGGGGCAGAAGACACTCCCTTTGGACCAGATGGACGTGAGCAAAATGCTTTGGCTGACTTCCTGGCTGTCAGTAGCCCAGTGATGGACGCTGATACACCTCCCGAAGAGGATGAGCGGATCCAGAACCTGGATGTTCGTGCTGACACTGTTCTGGACTGATAATACGGATCCCATCCGATCAGCCCCCTGATTGATGTCACGACTCAC
>CAZONZ010000125.1:0-9909 GCA_964581005.1 uncultured bacterium | reverse complement strand
GCCGGTTGATCCGAGTAGAGAGAGGGCTTTCATGAGGAGTTTAGCTTTTCTTAAGGATGGCTACTCATCACTTTATCAGCGGTTTGCCGATCGATCGGAAGTCTGAGCCCAGGTTCTTTATGTAAAGTCTTTCTCAAAATCTGGCAGCAGCAACAAAATTCCTCCATTCATGATCCTGGAAGATCTCTGGTCATAGTCTATCCGTAGCCGATAAGCTAGGGGAACGATATCATCACGTCCGAGATCCCTCCATGACTGAGCAGGAGTTACTAGAGATCCTCCGAAGAGCATCTGAGAAGCAAGTAAGGGCTCTAGATCTCAGCAACAACCAACTGACAACACTATCTCCTGAGATTGGTCAGCTCACTCATCTCGAATCCCTGGATCTGAGCAACAACCAGCTATCGACGTTACCTCTCGATATCGGTTATCTCATCAATCTTCAATACCTAGACCTCAGTTACAATCCTCTGAGTCAGCTTCCCCCCCACATAAGAAAGCATGCGGGAGATCCTAAACAGGCAGCAACGAAAATCCCCCGTTATTACCGTCAGCTTTCGGAACACCAGACGGATCGCCTGTATGAGGCCAAGCTACTCATTGTCGGTGAAGGGGGTGCTGGAAAGACAAGTCTGGCTCAGAAAATCATAGATGAAACCTACTCATTACAGGCAACAAAAGCCTCCACAGAAGGGATCGAGATCCTCCAATGGAACTTTCCTTTCAAAGATGGCAAAGACTTTCGCGTTAATATCTGGGATTTTGGTGGCCAAGAGATCTATCACGCAACCCATCAATTTTTTCTAACTAAACGCTCTCTCTATATCTTAGTTGCTGACAATCGCCGAGACGACACAGACTTTTACTATTGGCTCAAGATCATTGAGCTACTCAGCGAAAATAGTCCTGTTCTTATCGTGAAAAATGAGAAGCATGATCAGCAGCTTGATATCAATGAGCGCCAACTCCGTGGTGAGTTTAAGAATCTGAAAGAATCCTTAGCCACAAATCTTGCCTACAATCGAGGTCTCCCTGAGATTAAACAAGCTATTCAATTTTATATTACTCGTTTGCCTCATGTGGGTGATGAACTTCCCAAAAGCTGGATCAAAGTTCGCAACGCTCTTGAGGACGATCCCCGAAACTATATCACTGTCGAAGAGTTCCTCCAGATCTGTCAAGATCAAGGCTTCACCCGTCATGAAGATAAACTTCAGCTCAGCAGCTACCTTCACGATCTCGGTGTCTGTCTCCACTTCCAAACCGATGATCTCCTCCGTAAGACTTTGATTCTCAAGCCCACATGGGGTACCGATGCTGTCTATAAAGTTTTGGACAATCGCCAAGTGATCGAAAACCTCGGCAAATTTACCCGTCAGGATCTCGCTACCATT
The DNA here is from genome assembly GCA_964581005.1 of uncultured bacterium. Taxonomy (GTDB): domain Bacteria; phylum Cyanobacteriota; class Cyanobacteriia; order Thermostichales; family Thermostichaceae; genus CAZONZ01. The sequence goes on along the minus strand of CAZONZ010000125.1, from coordinate 8,515 downwards.
TGGCACGAAGAGAAATACAGCAATATGCACCCAGAACTTCTTCGCTTGATGCTCAATTTCAAACTGTGCTACGAGATCCCTGGCCAGCCCAACACCTACATCGCCCCCCAATTACTCAGTCCTGAACAATCTAACTATCCCTGGGATCCCACCGATAATCTCTTAATTCGCTACAGCTACAACTTCATGCCCAAAGGGATCCTGACCCGCTTCATTGTGGAGATGCATCGTTGGATTGAAGATCAAACTCATGTCTGGAAAACAGGCGTTGTCCTCAATAAAGATGGATCCCGCGCTGAAGTGATTGAGCTCTACCATCGCAAGCAGATCAGGATCCGAGTGTCTGGTGAGCGTCGTCGTGATCTTCTAGCCGCAATCCGCCACGAGTTTGACAAGATCCATGACAGCTTTGAGGGCCTCGAATACAGTACTCTCGTTCCCTGCAACTGTACCACCTGTAAAACCTTAGAAGATCCTCATTTCTACAATTTCAACGAACTTCAAGAACGACTAAGCCACGGCAAGCTAACGATCGAATGTGCTAAAGTCCCCTATCTCTCTGTAGAGATCCATTCCCTGATTGATGACATCACACCCCGATCCTTCTCAAAACCTCACAACCAAAAGAATAAGAGTGGGGAAGATCATCCTCAATCTCTTTCTACTTCTCAGCAACCCAAGATTTATCGATTTACTCTGCCATTAGGGGTGAGCAACAAACAAAAGAAGCTATTTCATGATGAAGTTGAGCGAATTAGGCAGGCTAATCCTAATTGGAATGTTGAGCAAGATGATCCATTCCCTGGAGAGGAGGAAGCAATCCTCTTGATCCATAAGGATAATAATGCCGCTAGACTTGAGGCAGCTTATATCTTATCGAGAACGTTGAGTGATCTGTCTGAAGCCTTTCGACTATGACAAGCAACACCCCTCCCCAAGATCCATCCTCGACTGAGACTCAACAGAGTGGCGAGGAGGATTCTTCAACTTCTGAACCTCAGCCCTCTTCTGTAGAAGCCATTGTTGAGATTCCTTTCTTGCCCCCAACCTTTGTACCAGCAAAGCAGGTCCAGGAACTCTTCGCTAAAGCAACTCCAGAGCAGACGATTAAATTCACCCTAGATTACCGTCAGATGCAAGTTGATCTGGCACGAGAGGAACTAGAGTTAAGACGTAAAGAGATTGACTTAAAATATGAGGATATTAAACAAGAACGCAAAGATAATATCAAGATCATCATCATAGCAGTTTCCGGCTTTTGTGTTAGCTTAGCACTTGTGTTGATCTATGCAGCGATCACCCAAAATACAGCCCTACCGCAAGAATTTATCACTCAGATTTTGACGATTATTACAGCTGGTTTTGGCGGTGGAGGTCTTGTGCTGGCCCGCACTCGATCGAAACAGGGCAAGATCGACGAGAAAGAATGAGAAAATAATAGCTGTATGTCTGGATTCGGCTACAACTCATAACGACTTTATGTTAGCATGTCTAGATCATATGCTCTACGCAGGTAAGATCTGAATTTTTCTGAATGACTGAAACCTTCAGGTCAAGAGACTTACTAAAGACTTCTTCTTCTCTGGTCCTGCTGACTCTATAGCAATCAGAGATCAAATGTGAGAGGGTGGTGATCCGGCTTGTGCCCTGGGAGAACGAGCGAAACTCAAGGCCCCTGAAGGATCTCACGTTTCAAATCGGGCTGCTATATCTAGAATGGCTGGGTGTGCAGCTAAGGTGGGGTCAAACGGGTGAAACCATGTCAAACTGGGATCTAATATGTAAGGGTGTCGTCGATCCTCGTTGGGTTCGGCTGATGCTGCTTCCCTACTCGCTACAGGCACTCCACTATGTCCTTTGTTTTCAGTTCCCCTTTGGCTACTTTTATGACTGATCCTCTGATCTTCGCGGCGGCTGGACCCTTTGGAACTCTTGTCCAAGCCATTGTCCAGTTTCTGATGATCTATCAAATCTTGTTGGTGATCCGGATCATCTTGAGCTGGTTTCGTCCGAACTGGTCCAACCCCGTCTTTGCAACCTTGAGCCAACTGACCGATCCCTACTTGAACCTGTTCCGTTCGATCATTCCCCCCCTCGGAGGGATGGACTTTTCACCCATTTTGGCCTTCTTGCTGCTGCAATTTTTGGTGGGTGCGATCAGATCCTTCTAAGGATGGCTTGGATCCTCAAGGATCGCTACCTCCTACCGTTCAGAATTTATGTCGCTACAAGGAACCGGGAGCCTGTTGATCAGAGGCTCTCGGTTGTCATTTAAGTGTGGCGATCCAATCGAGCTTGAAAGGGGGCAGGGTGAATCTGTTGATGGCTCTAGATTAGCTCATTGATCAGCGACGGACCCGACCCCGGAAGCCTGCTGCTTTGAACTGCTCAAAGGCGAGGGGCATCGGGCTGGTGCTGGGGACTGAGATCCGGAGCGAAAAGAAGCTTTCCCCTGCAGGAACTTCGTCTAGAGCCCCCAGACGAGTCCGTTCAGGCCAAATATCGTTGCCATTAGCATCGTAGAGACGTCCAAAAATGTCGGCATTGCGCACAGGTTGGCCTGATTGATTGATAATGGTCCCCTGCAAAAAATAACAGTCTGCATCATTTGCTGCGGATCCACTGGTGGTGAGATTGGAGTACTCCGGCAAATTAGGACAGGCGACTGCAGTGAGATCTTCAATCTGTAAGGGAATCCTCCCCCCAAAGCCAGTCAAGAGAACGATCACGGCAAACGCGATCAGAAGTCGAGCCCCCTGCTGAAGGGAGTGCTGCCACTGTGTTTTGAAGGATGTGATCCAGTTCATAACTCAGTCCGGGATAATCGTATGTTCTATAGTCTACGGCCTTCTGCACCCTGAATCTTGGGTGAGCAGATCATCAAGCCCATGATTGGGTGCCGATCTAGCAAAGAGGGGCTTCTAACCCAGTGGCTACGTGATCGAATCGAGGGCCGCTTGGGTGCGAGTGACTACATCCGGTGGGAGGGGCAAATAGCCTAGATCTTGGCTGAAGGATTGCCCTTCGGTTAGTGCCCAGTTCAGCACTTGCTTGAGAGTTTTTGCTTTGGCTGGGTCTGCATAGGTGCGGTAGACCAGGATCCAGGTATACGTGACGATCGGATAGGCGTCTGGACTGCTGGGATCGGAGACAAAGGCTCGCAAATTCTCTGGCAGATCCACTTCTGACAGGGCAACTTCAGAGGTTTCCAGGGTGGGTAAGGTGTAGGCTCCCGCTTGATTCTCTAAAGCAGCTACCGATAGATCGAGTTCCTTGGCATAGGCGAATTCTACATAGGCGATCACTCCAGGAACCAGTTGAACTTGGGCGCTCACCCCTTCGTTGCCTTTGGCCCCTACACCTGCAGGCCAGCTCACCGAAACGCCCGATCCCACTTGCTCCTGCCATTCGGAACTGATCGCGCTCAGGTGTCGAGTCAGAGTTGCTGTGGTACCGCTACCGTCGGAGCGATGGATTAAGGTGATGGGTAAGTTGGGTAGATTCAGATCAGGGTTGAGGGTGGCGATCTGGGGATCATTCCATTGGGTGATCTTGCCTAGAAAGATATCGGTGTAGACGGATCGGGAGAGTTTTAAGCCACTAGCGATGTCGCCCAGATTGTAGACGATCACAACGCTGCCTGCCGTCATGGGCAACATAACAGCACCCTGGCTCACAGCTGCGATCTCGTCATCGGTGAGAGCAATATCACTAGCTGCAAAGTCAACAGTGTTGGCAAGAAACTGCTGGACACCAGCTGCACTACCCACCGATTGATAGTTGACCTGGATCTGAGGATAGAGGGTGTTGTATTCGGTGAACCAGCGTTGATAAAGGATCTGGGGGAAGCTAGCACCTGCACCATTTAAGCTGATCGATGAGGGAGCTGCTGCTTGAGATCCAGCTTCAGAGGGGGAATCGGGTGGTTGATCGGTGGCTTCAGTTGCTTGACGTTGGCAGGCCGTGAGGGCGAGGGCCAAACCCGGCAAGGTTGAGAGGACAGATCGACGGGTCCATCGAGTGAAGGCAGCCATTGCAGAGTGGTGAAAGGGTAGAGGAAGAGGACGATCAAGGTTCAGGATAAGGTCAGATCACGAGAACGATCAACCCAATGGATCCTGGGTCTACTTTAGATCCCAAACAATGGTCATGCACCAACCGATTTCGCATGCCATTGATCTTTTGCCAAGAATCAACCTAATGATCATGTCATTCCTCAGGAGACAGATCCTCATCGCTCAGTTGAATGCTTCAGGCGTCACGTTGCTGGTTGATCCAAATCGCTGCCTTGCTGCATCAGTCTCTCTCGCCTGTTTTACCCTACCTAAGGATCCCGCTGATTGGATCTTACCTTGATCTTTTGAGTCCTTTCAGTTATGAGGAGCCCTCTAATCTTGTCGAATGGATAAATGTGCGACGGTGATGATCCGTAAGACCTAGATCGTGCAATGCCTGACGGTGTTGAGGCGTGCCATAGCCAACATTGCTGGCCCAACCATAGCCGGGATGCTGGTGATCCAAATCGATCATCCATTGATCCCGCGTTACTTTCGCCAGGATTGAGGCTGCAGCGATCGTGAGACAATGAGCATCTCCTTTGACCACAGCGGTTTGGGGGATCTCAAGCTCCGGCACACGCAGACCATCAACCAGAACGTGATGCACAGGATCGATCTGTTCGAGAGCCCTCTGGATGGCTAGAGCTGTGGCCCGCCGAATATTGATCTGATCAATCTCAGCAGGGGTGGCGCTACCGATTCCCAGGGTGAGGGCATGTTGCTTGATCAACGGGATATATTGCTCACGTTGGGACCGCGACAACTGTTTAGAATCTCGGATCCCAGTCAAATCAGCTTCAGTCAGATCGGGCGGGAAGATCACAGCCGCCGCCACAACCCAACCCGCTAAACAGCCACGTCCAACTTCATCAACAGCCGCTAGACGGGTGATCCCGGATTCCCATAAGCGGCGCTCCTGATCGAGGGTGGGTGTCGGTCGAGGTTGGCGTTTGCGGCTGCCGGAAGATCCTGCTTGCATCAGCTTCGAGATCGACGTCGTCGGGATGCCGCTGGAGATTGTTTGGTGGGATCCAGGGTGGATTCACCTGTTGGTGTTGGTGAGATGGGTTGCTCCTCTGATCTAGGAGTAGGAGTCGATGGGGCTTCTGTATCTGCAGAGGGAAATAAGGAAGGAGAAGGATCACCCCAATCAGGTCTGGAATCGGGTCTGGGTTGAGAAGGCTGTTCGTAGGATCCGTAGGGACTAAAGCTAGACGTCTCCAGGGTTGCTACCGTTTCCGATTCAGGTTCATCAGGATACGGGTCATCTGAAACGCCCTCGTCTCTCAGGCCCGCAGCAAAAAACGCAGGCTCCGGCTGGGCAGGAGGTTCGGGGAGTGTTTGACCTGGTAATGTCACCGTGATCACCGTATCTCGGCCCATGCCAACAGGTTCCTCTAACAGGATCAGGGGGGACAATCCCATCTCAGAGTAGACCTTTTGCTGGATCGGGCTCATTTCCACTCGGATCAGTTTAGTCGGACTCTCTTTGGGTCCAGGGGTGTAAACGGGATCTCCCTCCCCACGACCTCGATCACCCTCTCGATCGGGTAAGGAGGGTTTAAACCCAGACTCACTTCGATCTCGCAGCACAAGCTTGTCTTTGGGATTAGCGGAAGAGGGAAGTTGGGTCTCATCTCGATGCGGGGGGAGATCGGTCGGGGTCTCGTCGAAGCTGAACCCTTCTGAGCTGGGAGGTTCTTCAGAACGGAATCGCTCGCGGCGCGCTACCCCTGGACTGGTGCGGAGGTTCTTCGGTTTGCCCCGCCCTCCATTTCGATCACGGGGGAAGCTGCTATCACCTGCAGACTCGGAGCTGGGGGCACTGGGGCTCAGACTGGATCCAGAGGCTGCAACAGGTAAAGGCGGTAAGTTGGTGGGACGACTGGGATCGATTGCGATCCCTGCAGCGTCGGGGTGAGCATCGGGGAGATGGGCCAGCAGACCAAGCCCGTCACAGGTGGGGCAGGGGCGGCCAAAGACTTCGTAGAGACTCTGACCTTGGCGCTTCCGGGTTAATTCGACCAGACCCAGCTCAGACAGTTGGGCCACTTGGGGTCTCGATTTGTCGTAGCGCAGGGCTTTGTTGAAATGCTCCAGCACTTGCAACTGATCTTGGCGTGACTCCATATCAATGAAATCCACCACGATCACCCCGGCAATGTTGCGAAGGCGTAGTTGGCGGGCGATCTCGGTGGCCGCTTCACAGTTGGTCCAGAGAACGGTTTCGCGGGAGGTGGCCGATTGGGTGAATGATCCAGAGTTCACATCGATCACGGTGAGGGCTTCGGTCGGTTCGATCACGATGTAGCCGCCTGACGGAAGATCCACACGGGGCCGCATGGCTTGGCGAATGGCTGCATTGATCCGGAAATACTCAAAGATTGAGGTAGAGGTTTGATGAGCATCAACCACCACCCCGGAGGGCATTTGACCCTTGTTCCAGTTTTGAAGGTATTGGCGAACGCGCTTCACTCCCATCGGGGAATCGGTCACGATCCGGTTGACATCGCCAGAGTAAGCATCCCGCAACACTCGTTGAATAAAGTCATCATCGCGGTTGAGCAAGCCCGGTTCACGAGCTGAGTTGTATTGCTGTTGGATCTCCTCCCATTGCCGTTTAAGCAGTTCCAGATCCTCGATCATGGCTTCTTCGGAAACACGCTGGGCCTCGGTTCGCACCAGCAGACCCATTTGCGGGGGTTTGATCAAGATGGCCAGGGATTTGAGACGGTTGCGTTCGTCTTCCTCATAGATCCGGCTGGAGAGATGTACCCCTTTGCCGGAGGGCATGAGGACAAGATAGCGGCCTGGGAAGGAAAGATTGCCAGTGAGCCGAGGGCCTTTATTTCCCGTCGGTTCTTTCATCACCTGCACAAGCACTTTTTGCTGGGGGGCCACTAGTTCGGTGATCGCCGTGCTATTGCGTTTGATCCGCAGTGGGCCTAGATCGCTAACATGAATAAACCCATTTCGATCGGGATTACCAATATCTACAAAGGCAGCGTCAATACTGGGCAGGACATTCTCGATTGTCCCGACATAGACATCCCCCACCTGATGATCGCCACTGGCTACGATCAATTCTTGGATCTGGTCTTCAGCAAAAACAGCAGCAAGTCGATGTTGCTCGGCAATGATGATCTGCCTCGGCATGAATATTCCTCGCTCAAGGACGGAGTTTGAAGTAACCTAAGCTCAAGTTCATGTCTGACCCGTTCATGTCTGACCATAGGATGGGTTCGTTTTCGGATCCCGTCACCATGATCATGCAGGATGATCAGAGTGATCCTGTTGATCCGGACTCCTGGAGTGAGACGAGATGTTCCTGATCAGGAGTGCTGGAATCCTAGCCTTGCAACTGAACCCGCTTACTTACTTAGATCTATATCAGATCAAGCTCAAGCTGGAGCCCACGAGTAACCGGAGAGTTGCTGAAAAGCTTTCTGGGGACGTGATCGAAGGAGCGAATGGGGAGTCTTAAGCGTCTCTACACGCTCGTCAAACTATGCTAGTCAAGCAATAGCTGAGATTATAACGCTTCCAGTCTACTCTTGACACCGATCCCCACAAAATCAACCCCAGCTTCGAGATTCTAGGGATCCTAGAGGTGATCTTAAGAGATTCTCCGATCCGACTTCACCAGAACAGCGCGTGTGGATACGGGGGGAAACTGATGATCTGGAGGCATCGAGTCAACAGCCGGTTCAAGGGGAGATTCGACGGGCTCAAACAGTAATTGGATCCGTTCAGCTTGATCGAGAGTGAGTGTAACCTGATCTCCATAATCGTGTTGGAGCTGTTGCTGCAGTAGCGTGAGGATGTGTTTGGGTTGGAGAAAGTTGCCGTCGTTGTAACAGCTGCCGCGATAACGGATCTGGATCTGTTGAGTGGTTGGATTCTCCTGATCGGGATGCAACCCTACGAACTCTAACCAATGCAGCAATAGGCGAGCGTCAATTTTGTAGGGCTTGCCGGATTTGGACACTTTATCGATCCAAAGATGATCAGCAGCCTGAAGCCGATGGATCCAGGTGATCCAGTCCTGATGGGTGAGCGATCGGGGGCCGGAGGTTGAGAGGGTGAGAAGGTACTCAGCGGCTTCAAGGGACTTGGTGGCTGAGGGGGTGTTTAGGGGGAGTTCGATCACCGATTGGATCGATAACTCGTCCGGCAGCTGGGCTTGGAGGTGCTGTTGGATGTCGGTGGTTGTGGCCAGGATCGTGCTGCCAAACAGTTCTGGAGGGCTCAATTCCAGATCGATCACTTCGGCGCGGCTGGTGTAACCGATCGGGAGGGCATTGGCGTTGGCGATCCGGGCTGTGGGGTGGAAGCCTCCGGTGAAGGCCAGTTGAAATCCCGCTCGACGGCAGGCCCGTTCCCAGAGACGCATCAGATCCAGATGGCCAAGCCAGCGCAGATCCCCTTGTTTGGCAAAGGTGATCCGGAAGCGTTGG
>CAZONZ010000124.1:0-9920 GCA_964581005.1 uncultured bacterium | reverse complement strand
ATTTTAGCTTGATATAGATCTGGAACTGCTCAAGGCTGGATCTGGGTTTAATATCATGTCTAGATCTGAAACAGGATCGAAAACTAGGCTTTGATCTAAGGTTACCCAGCTGCAGCATAAAGGCAGATATAGCCATCAGAGGAATGCAAGAGGTTACTGATCCGGCTTGTGCCCTGAGAAAACGCTCGAAGCTGAAGGCTCCTGAAGGATCTCACGTTTCAAATCGGACTGCTATAGTTGGATCGGAGGTGTTTTATGGGTTTTTTACTGACGGGATCTCAGACGGCTGAGCTGAGAGAAAAGATCATGGATGAATGTGTTATACCCGTTGTGAGAGCGTTGTTTGATCAGTATCCTCAGTTAAGATCCGCAGTGATGTTGGTAGCCCAATACTGGAATGATCATGCGAGGGACGCTGTTCATCACAAAGTCTTTTTTTCAGTTTTAGAAACCCCTGATCTTGATTCACTTTTTACCTACCAGGACTTGGAATGCAACATACTCTATGGAGATCGATCCCTGAGATGATCCCGGATGCAATAACCCTACTATGGCAACGGCACGGCGATTCCAGCCTTCTGTCGAGAGGGGTGTCATCAAGAGATGTCTGTGGTTAAATTGGGATCCTCTTGAAAAACAGGAAAAACAGTCAATGAGATCCCGATCCACGAGGGTAGGAATTGACAAGATCAGGCGAGTCTGAGGGGGGGAAGAGGTAAGTATCTTGAGAGATCAACTGATCCTCTCGATAGACTGAAACTTGGAGATGGTGGTGATCAAGCTGGGTTTGTTTGAGCTGAAGGGCAAGAGGAGATATGGATCGAGATCCCCGAATTTGGAGGGTGAGGCGATCGTTGAGGAGATGGGTGTCAATCTGGATCGGCCAGGGGTAAGGATTGTGGAGGCGTAGATCGGCTTGGCCATACCAAACGGTGGCATCTTGTCCTGGAGGCACCGAGGCTACAACCGTGTAATGCGCATGGCGTTCGATCACGTCTAATCCAGTTGCTAAGGCTGCACTGTAGAGGGTTGAGGACACTTGACAGATCCCACCCCCTACAGACTCAAGAGTTGTCGCCGTCATGAACGCAGGTGCAGATTGATAGCCCCGTGCGATTGTACGGGGACCGACGATCTGATTAAACGATAGATCCTGATGAGGCTGAATGATGATCCCATCTAGAGCATGGGCTGCTAGTTGGATATTATGTCGCTGAGCTGCAGTTCGACCTTGCAGGGTTGTTGAATACTGATTCAAGATCACTGGAAAAGGTCGAGTCCACCAAATTAGGCCAACGGCGAGCCCAGGCAACGTGATTCCGATCAGCCATCGTTGCCAATTTCCATTCGATCGGGCTAAACACTCAACAAGCATGACTTAGAATCTGGAGATCATTACAATCATCACGATCTGGCTGAATGGCAAAATTCTTGAGATCTTCAATGCAGGAAGTTCCTTGCGTATGTTGCAGATCTTCAGACTTATCCTAGGGTCTGCAGCAGAAGTTTGGCAGCTTCTTCTGAGGAAGCAGGATTCTGGCCGGTGATCAAATTCCCTGCCTGACAGGTGAAACTGGACCAGTTTTCTGCTTTCCGATAACGACCGCCTCGGTTGGTTAATGCATCCTCAACGAGGTGGGGAACAACTTCTGTGAGCTCAACAGCAGCTTCTTCACTGTTAGAAAACCCGGTTACGTCTCGATCGTTAACAATAAAATGACCCTCAGCATCTTTGGCATTAATCAGCACAATGGGGGCATGACAGACGGCAGCAACAGGTTTGTTATCGTTCCAAAAGCTCTCGATCAACTGGATGGAATGCTCATCATTCACCAGATCCCAGAGAGGACCATGACCACCGGGGTAAAAAACGGCGTCAAAACCTGCAGCCTCGATCTCAGCAAGTTTCACCGTCTGAGAGAGCTGGGCTTGGGCATCAGGATCAGCCTGGAAGCGACGGGTTGCCTCCGTCTGAAATTCCTCCAGATCACTTTTCGGATCCAGGGGAGGCTGACCACCTTTGGGGGAGGCTAGGGTGATTTCAGCTCCCTGATCTTTGAAGACATAATAGGGTGCTGCCAGCTCTTCTAGCCAAAAACCAGTCTTCTTGCCTGTATTCCCCAACTGATCGTGGGAGGTGAGAACCATCAGTATTTTTCTCGCCATGTCAAGAGTCTCCTAGTATGAGCTGTTAGTGATCTGCACTGTTACCTTTCTAGCCAGATGGTGAAGCGGCTTGATGTTGGAAAGCCAGCAAAGCAGATCAGCAGTGTAACCAAGGGATCATCACAAAATCCATAACCACTCATTAATCACAGTTGTGCCCTATTCAAACCAGAACGAGTTGTCATCCCATCTTTGAGTCAGGATCCCTCATACGATTGAGCAAGGGTAGTTCTCCAAAGGAAAGGATAGTCAAAAACAGAAGTGCATTCCTGCCTGGGTTTGTTTCTCTAGTATCCTGCCCTAAATAGGACTACCCTTTTTCCAGGTTTTTTCATCCAGAGATCAGGACTTTGAGCAGATGATCGAGTTGGCCTAATCCTCACGTAGTGCAGCAGCCCGATCGTCAATAGCTTTGATTAAGACTTGCCAATACTGGGGATCACGGTAAATCAGAGCAAGATCTTCGAGCAAGGCAGCATCATCGAGAATATCCTGACAGGCCCATTCACCAGGAGTCATGCCAAAGTCACGCTTCGTTGCAACAGGATCTCGTCGAGTTGCCCGATCCAGTTCACGAGCACGTTTGCGGCGAATCAAGAAGATGGCTTGATCTAGGATAGTTTGCAGGGTTTGGTCCTCTTCTTGAGCAAGAGTCTGCAACTGCTCCAGGGGAGATAGGGCGTGGGTGTCCATACCAGGATCCTCAGGCAACATTGAGATCACCAGGAGCTAGTTTAACGTGGATATTCGCGAAATAGACTATGTTATAGACTATGTTGCGGAGGGTGATCAAAACCATTCTCCTCCGCCCCCCCAACGCCTGGATCGCTGGCTAGCTGAGCAATGGTCCGATCTCTCTCGTGCCCGTCTTCAGAAACTGATCGAGTCCGGCTGCGTATTTGTGAATGATCAGATTTGCCAAGCTAAAAAATACACGATTCAGCCCGGAGATCATGTGCGGGTCGAGATTCCGCCGCTGCAAACGATCGATCTCACTCCAACCGCGATGCCTCTGGAGATTCTCTACGAAGATACCGAGGTGATTGTAATTAATAAACCTAAGAGCCTAGTGGTTCACCCAGCACCGGGTCATCCAGACGGAACCTTAGTGAATGCTTTGTTGGCCCATTGTCAGGATCTGTCCGGGATCAATGGGGAACAACGACCTGGGATTGTCCATCGACTAGACAAAGATACGACCGGAGCTCTCGTGATCGCCAAAACCGATCGAGCGCATCAAAGTCTGCAAGCTCAGATCCAGGCTCGAATCGCCAAGCGGGTTTACTTAGGGGTTGTCTTTGGGCGTCCATCTCAAGCCTCTGGAACGATCGAGGCTCCCATTGGGCGGCATCCTGTGGATCGGCGACGGATGGCTGTGGTCGATCCAAGCCACGGACGATCCGCGATTACCCATTGGCACGTGGTTGAAGGCTTTGGTAACTATACCCTGATCCAGTTTGAGTTAGATACAGGCCGAACCCATCAGATCCGCGTTCACGCTGCTTATATGCATCACCCCATTGTAGGGGATCCGCTTTATACCTCTAGTAAGACTGCTCCGATCAAGCTCACAGGCCAAGCCCTACATGCCTGGAAACTGAGTTTCGATCACCCCATCACCCAAGAACGGATCGAGTGTGTTGCCCCCTGGCCCCAGGAGTTTGATCGTCTAGTGCGACGGCTGCACCAACAAAGATCATAAAATGTGGATCTCGGAGCCCGGTTAATGCTAGGTTAAGATCCTTGACAATTTTCGTAGTAGAACAGAAGCAAAACGTTGGCAACGGAACAAAACCGTCTTGCGGCTGATAGCTTCCTGGTTCAACTCTGGGAGGTGATATGATGAACCCAATGCAGACGACTGAGCCGACCTTGGCCAGCTACACATACCAATCGTTGCAACGCAGCTTCAAAAAGATCCGAAAGTTAGAAGTTGCGATCTTAGCCGATCAGGATCGGGAGGCTGTGCATGATATGCGGGTTGAGCTGCGTCGTCTCCGCACGATGGTGCAGGGATTGGCCCCGGTGCTCAAATGGCCCAAGGCTGCTCAAGACAAGTATTTGCGCCGCTTTGCTTTGACGCTTGGCCAGGTCCGAGATCTGGATGTACTGCAGCAGACGTTGATCGAGCGGTATGCGACCAACCTCTCTGGATCGGAGTTGGAGCACCTCACGCCTGTGATCAAAACCTTAACACGGGCTCGGCACCGGGCTTTTGAAGATCTGAAGGGAATGCAGAAGTCGAAGGTCTACCGCAAGTTTCGCAAAGCCTTCAAGCGCTGGTTAAAGGATCCAGTCTATCAGTTGACGGCTGATCTGAAGGTCAATGATGTGATCCCTGATCTTCAGTTGCCAGGGTTAAGTCAGTTGTGGCTCCATCCCGGCTGGTGGGTCACATATCCATCTGCGGCTTCCTCGCAAACATCGGGAGACAATGGATCCAGCGTCCTTGCTCCTGCCTCCGATTTGACCGGATCGATCCAGATCTCTGTGCCGGAGGAATCAATCGGTGTTGAGCATCCGAATGAGGTAGGTGCAATGCTGTTGCAGGATCCGGGTTGGCTCTCTGTTACTCCTCTGCTGCACAGTCTGCGTAAACAGATCAAGCGGGTTCGCTATCGGGCTGAGCTCTTTGTGGATTACTTCGATCCAGGCTTCAAAGCCCAGCTCCATGAGTTTCGGACGCTTCAGGATATCTTGGGATCGATCCAGGATGCGATGGTTCTGGATGAGTTTTTAACGTCAACTCTGGGTGACGACTGGGCGACACACTTGCCAACCTTGCAGCAGCAACTTCAACAGGATCTAACTCAAGCATGGCAAAGCTGGTGTTTAATCCAACCCCGATACCAGGATCCTGAATTTCGTCAGACCCTGCGGCAAATGATGGGATCCCCTTTACGCGAACGTGAACGCAACTAGCCATTCATTACGACGTAGCGGATCTCTTCCTCCAGGATCGCTCGCGGCAGTGTTGCCTCCTGTTACCACTGCTGTTACCGCTGCTGTTGCCACTGTACTTGTCCTGCGATTACTGGATCGATCGTGACGATCCTGAGATTCTGACGATCCTGAGATCCTGACGATCCTGAGCTAACCCTAGATCCGCAAAAGCTGGGTTGGGGGACTTGTAAAGGCTTTGGAGCGGCTCTCTGGAGGGGAAGCATGGCGAGCAGTGGCCATGGTACCAGGTTGTACAGCCGCAATCCGACCCAATAATCCATCTGGGAGAGAGGCAAGATCCTGAGGATCAAAGAGCATCTGCAACGTTAGCCATAGCCGGGTTGCCCGTTCCATCGGATTGAGCACAGAGACAAGATCTTGCTGCCACTTACGATCTTGCAACCGCTTGTGATAGGCCGTTTGGCGTTGCTCCAGCGTTTCCGGAAAGCCAAACTTGAGGGATCCAACTGGAAACAGCTTGGGTGAGGTGCGCGCATCGATCGGTCCCCCCACAATCGATCCCATCAGGACCAGTTCTGCCATAAACGGCCCGTTTAAGATCAACCCCGCCGCTCGCTCAGAATCGCTCTCCACGATCAACATCTGACCACTGGCAAGGGTTGGGAGAATCGAGTGTTCGTGACTAACGGCGTAATTCATAGGGCTTTTGGGTAAGGTTTAGCACGATCTGGTTAGGGCGACTCAGCCTTGAGAACCCTAAGGCTAACAACACAGCTCTAGGTGTGTCTAATTTGATCTTAAGAGACTTGGCTGAGGATGGAATGAAAAAAGACCTGTTATCCTTAAAGTTTCATGGAACTATGCACGACGTAACTGTAACCAGAGTGACCGATAACGATCCAGTTGCTCCACACTGAGGGGCTGCCAGATTTCGGCGTTGGTGAGGCCCGCTTCACTCAGATCGGGCCTGAGTTGGAGGGCCTTTGATAGCTGCTGCCGCTCAAACTCAGGCTGCACACTGGCAATCTGACTCAAATTGATCAGCAATGGGGTTACCGAAGGATCGAGCACAAAATCGAACCAATCCGGTAGAAATCCTAACTCGTGTCCAGGATCTCCACTCGGTATATCCAGTACTTCTACAGGATCAACGTGTTCTTGTTGGCGTGGTACCACCCATAGATCAAACCAGATCGCCGATCCGGAGGCTGGGATAACCACCTCAATATCAGGAAAATTGCGTTGAGTTTCGTACAGATCTTGACTCCACCCCACAGCAACCCAACTATCGTCCAGCCGGAGCATTTGCAAATACGACGATGAGGTATAGGCTAAGACCTGTTGATCTAACCTGGCGAGTTCAGCCTCAAGCTCCGGATCCTGGGCAGGTAGGCCACTATTATAGGAACGCCCCAGTTTTTTCAGGGTGAGCCCGATTACTTCGCGAGGATGATCCGGCAAGGTAAGGCGATGCCGCAAGTCCGGTCGCCATAGATCCGCCCAATCTCGGATCGGTTCTTGAACATAGCGGCGGTTGTAGCCGATTGCAGTCACCCCCCAACGCCAGGGCACGCCCCAAAGTTGCTGTTGCCCATCCGGTCCAGGACGCTGAGTTGCCTGCTGCCACTGCTGCGGCAGAGTTGGCCAGATCGATCCCAGTGCATCTGGATCCAAGGGCTGTAGCCAATGGCGCAGAATCGCCTGATCGAGCCAGTCCGATCCCAGCAGAGCCACCCGGATCGGAGGGGCGGCACTCGGAAACCAACCGAATGGATCCCACCAAGCAGGCTCTGGAGGCTCAAAATAGGTCTGCAGTTGATCAAAAAGCTGTTGGCGCGTGTCTACTAAACGAAGCTGCGGGGTGTTGGGATGACGCCTCGTGAACTGGTTGATCAAACTGGGAGGAATCGATTGCTTTAATCCAACCAAAACGGGAGATCCAGTTGTCAGACCACATCCTCCCAATGAGAAGCTCAACCCAGTCAGGCCAGCCCAGCGCAATAGGTGACGACGAGTGATCCTAGATTCAAGGTCCATAGTGGCAGATCATGATCGTTGAGCGAAAACAAATCTTAAATAAGAGGTCAATGCTTGACAATTTTATGCTTGAATAGCGGCAGTCTATGAGAAGTGGAGATCCATGTGGAATTCCACTGATTTTTAATGTTGGTTCCCTCTATCCTATTGCAATTGCTTATTTTGGCTTGTGATCCCACAGGAGAAGTCCCATGAATGATCTTGATATTGCTCAGCGCCTGCAGCAAGCGCTGGGAGATGACCAGATACAACTCCAGGTTAAGCAGCAGGATCG
The DNA here is from genome assembly GCA_964581005.1 of uncultured bacterium. Taxonomy (GTDB): domain Bacteria; phylum Cyanobacteriota; class Cyanobacteriia; order Thermostichales; family Thermostichaceae; genus CAZONZ01. The sequence goes on along the minus strand of CAZONZ010000124.1, from coordinate 2,539 downwards.
CCGAATCATGATCATGATCAATCGCACGGCTGAAGCTGAACTGGATTGTGACCTTTTAGTAGACTGGTTTTCTGCTGCTGTGGCCACTATTCCTGGTGCCCATTTTCAATATCTGACTCTATATAGTCGGATTTTAGGTGAGCAGAAACCAGACTGGCAACAGCAGATCCCGCTACAGACTGTTACGGCCACCATCGTGGCTCCACCTCCCCCTCCACAGGATGCTTCTGTTACTGTCGTGACGCCGCTTCCCTCCCCACAGGATGCTTCTGTCTCCCCTGCAACTTTGGTGGCCCCAACTCCACTCCCTGTGGTCCCCAAGGTTGATCTCGATCTTGCTGATCAAAGTATCACAACACCGATTGATCCTGAAGAGGTTGATCTATCCGAATATTGCTTCATTACCAATAAGTTGCTAGTGCGCACCTCTCTGCCAGCCCCTAAACGCGAGGTAGCTCAGATTGTTAAGTTCTTCCACGATCTTGATACAGATCGAAAGCGTGAAGTTTTAGGGCTGCTAAACCGTTTTTTCAAAGCTCCCGATCATACAGCCTTGGATCAACTCGCTCCAGACTTGCATCAGTGGTTTCAATCCATGCAAGATCTAAATGAGCAACGCTTTAAAGATCTCACGATCTGGATGAGCCGCTATTGTGCAAATCCCAGCAAAACTCTGAATGAAATCGCTGAAGCACTTCCGGTTGAAAAACCCGCGACTGTTCAGGGAAGCCAGTCTTCAGGTGCTGGTCGGATGGCACAAACTCGCACAGCTCAGACAATGGTTGCAAGCTCTGGAGTTTCAGGAGATCAGGAGCCATCGACGGGTGGTGAACCTGCCAAAGAATGGATGGGGGCAGGCCGATCAACACGGGTTGGGGTGCCGCTCCAAATTGCCAGTTTTGCAGGTAACTTGGCAATGGCTTCTGGTGTAACCCTAATGCTGTTGCTAGGCATGATCTTAGTCTTAATGCTGGCAATGATCGCAGAGCTTTCGGGTCAATTCAATTTCCTCTATTTAGGGATTTCGATTGGGATCACGATCCTCTTTTCCCTGATCGTATTTTTCCTTTCGCCGATCATTATGGATGTGATCCAGGCATGGCTCTATTCAACTCATTGGGTCAGTCTTTCCCAAATTGAGCGCCATAGCCCAGAATCTGCTGCAGTGATCCGGCGAGTTTGCGAAAAACACAACATTCCGGAGCCGCGTTTAGGGATCATCTACGATCAGAACCCCACGGCATTTACCTATGGCAGCTTGCCCAGTACAGCTCGGATCGTGGTCAGCGAAGGACTATTCACGTATTTGAATGATGATGAGGCTGCTACCGTCTATGCCCATGAGCTGGGTCACATTGTTCATTGGGATTTTGCGATCATGACGTTGGCTTCAACGTTAGTTCAGATCTGCTATTTGATCTACGCCTACTTGGATGACAAGCAGAATGAAGGCGGCGAGCTGGCCAAGAGGCTAGGCAGTCTGACGATCGTTGCCTATGTTTTTTACGTGGTGGGCACCTATCTAGTGTTGTATCTATCACGGGTGCGGGAGTATTTTGCCGATCACTTTGCTGCTGAGATCACCGGAAATCCAAACGGGCTTTCGCGGGCGTTGGTCAAGATTGCTTATGGGATCGTGTCAGCGGAAGAAAACCAACCAGCTCAAACCAGTGGAGGCAAGCGTCGGCCCAACCGTCTGCTAGAGGGGACACGATCGTTGGGGATCTACGATGGCAAAGCCGCTCCGTCGACGGCAACCGCGTATCGAGTGGCTGCCGAACCGGCTCAGGTGGGCAAGGTCTTTCTTTGGGATCTGTTTAATCCTTGGGCCTGGTGGATGGAGCTCAGTTCGACTCACCCGCTCACAGGTAAACGGGTTCGAGCCCTCAGCACCTATGCGGAACAACTGGGGATCGGGGCTGAGTTTGAGATGGGTAAAGTAGCAGCCCTGGGCAACTCGCTGAATCGTAAGCGTCTCTATCAAGGCTTTGCTCTCGATATCATCCTGATGAATGCACCTTTTATCGGCGTGATCCTGGGGGTGATCGTGGGCAGCACCGCCGCTCTCAACATGGATGGAATTCAGGCCCTGACCATACCTCTGGGATCCGTGCTCTTGTTCTACAGCATCGGTCGCCTGATCAAAACAATGGTGATGTTCCCGAACTTCAAGCAAGCTCCAGCAACGACGGTGTTGAATGTCATGAGTGATCCCTATGCCAGTCCCTTGCGAGGTGTGCCGATCAAGTTGCAGGGTGAGGTGATTGGTCGGGGAGATGCTGGATCTTGGTTTGGCTCCGATCTGAAGCTGCAAGATCCGACAGGATTGATTTTTCTCCACTATGCGTCACGGTTTGGATCGATCGGAAACTTCTTCTTCGGAGCGACTAAAGTAATGAAGCTCTTGGGTCGTAAGAGCACGGCTGTCGGTTGGTTCCGCCGGGGAGTAGCTCCTTGGGTTGATCTGGTTGAGTTGACCCCCGTGGGAGGCGAACCTGTCCAGAGTTACCACGCATTCTGGCAATCGATTTTAGGGGTT
>CAZONZ010000123.1:0-9925 GCA_964581005.1 uncultured bacterium | reverse complement strand
AGGATTGGATCAGGTCAAGTTGTTCAGGTCAAGCTATGCGATCTCCCTTGTTGCGCGTTCAGAACTTGCAGGTTTCCTTCCCTGTAGATCCCTCGGATACTGCATCAGTTGGCTCTCGATCCATGGTGACTGTTGTGGATCATATCGGTTTCGAGCTCCAGCCAGGAGAAGCCTTGGGATTAGTGGGGGAATCGGGATCAGGCAAAACGATGACCGCCTTAGCCCTCATGGGTTTGACTCCGGCAACAGCTCGCGTTCAAGGACAAATCTGGTTTGATCCAACCGCAGACCCATCAATAGACCCATCAATCGATCTAGTGCAGTTAAGTCCAGCCCAAATGACAGCCTATCGGGGTGATCATCTGGGGATGATCTTTCAAGAACCCAGTGCTGCGCTGAATCCGGTCTACACTTGTGGCTATCAGTTAGTGGAAACGATCCGAGCGAATGAATCGGTGAGTCGATCCGAAGCTCAGCAGCGGTGTCGAGATCTGTTTCGAGAAGTCCAACTTCCAGAACACCTCTTGACAAGTTATCCACATCAACTGTCCGGAGGCCAACAACAACGGGTCTCGATCGCCATGGCTATTGCCTGTAGTCCAAATCTATTGATCGCTGATGAACCGACAACAGCTCTAGATGTGACTGTACAAGCCGAGATCTTAACCCTACTACGGCGCTTACAAGCTGAACGAGGCATGGCCTTGATCTTTATTTCCCATGATCTGGGGATTATTGCGGAAATGGTTGATCGGGTGATTGTCATGTACCAGGGGATTGCAGTCGAATCCGGCCCAGTACGCGATCTCTTCCATCATCCCCAGCATCCCTACACCCAAAGTTTGTTGGCCTGTCGTCCCACGCTGGATCGACAATGGCAACGACTTCCCACCACAGAAGATTTCATGACGGTACATCGGGATCCTGCAACGGGCCAGCTCCAGATCCAGGCTAAATCGGAGGGATCCTCGGTGGGGATCTCAATGCGGGATCGGCTGCAATCATTGGCTGTCGTCACTCGTGGAGAACAGGCCCAACGGCTCGAACACCTCCAAAGCCAGCAGCCTCTGCTCCAGATCCGCAATCTAAAGACTTACTATCCCATTAAACAAGGGATCTTGCAGCGGCAGATCGGTGAGGTGAAAGCGGTTGATGATGTTAGCTTCGCGATCTTTCCAGGTGAGACGTTGGGGTTGGTGGGAGAATCTGGCTGTGGCAAGAGTACGTTGGGACGAACCATTCTTCGCCTAGTCCAAGCGACAGCAGGTGAGATCATCTACGACGGGGACGATCTGTGCCAGTTACGGGCCGATCGATTACGACGATTGCGGCGACAGTTACAGTTGATCTTTCAAGATCCGTTTGGATCCCTTAATCCCCGTTTGAGCATTGGATCCACTCTGATCGAACCCATGGCCCTACACCGGATCGGATCTAATCGCCACGATCGCCACCAACGAGCCCAAGCTCTCCTGAGCAAAGTGGGTCTTGATCCGAAGTCTTTGGATCGCTTCCCCCACGAGTTTTCAGGAGGACAACGACAACGGATCTGTATTGCACGGGCTTTAGCAGTCGAGCCGCGTTTGGTGATCTGTGACGAAGCCGTTTCAGCTTTGGATGTTTCGGTTCAAGCCCAGGTGTTGAATCTGTTGAAGCAACTGCAATCAGACATGGGTTTAACCTATTTGTTCATCTCCCATGACCTGAGTGTTGTTAAATTTATGAGTGATCGGATCATGGTCATGCATCAAGGCCGAATCGAAGAGATCGCAGCAGCCGAGCAGATCTACACTTCTCCCCAAAGTGAATACACACGCAAGTTAATTGCAGCCATTCCTCAAGGGGATCCAGAACGTTCACCAGATGTGGGAGAAGATCGACATGGGATCTAAAGGAAGTGCAGATCATCCTCTAGCACGTTTTGCGGGAGCTTTTGCAGGTGAAAACTGGGAAGGGATCTTGGCTGAAATCCAAGCAAATCGAGATCGAGACAAAGCTGAGCTAGACGATCTCTACCCAAGATCAGCAAGGAGAAACACCATGAAAACCCTTTATCTGGCCAATGCTTACGGTTTTTCCCAGCAGCAGCGGGAGTCGCTTTTGCCCCCTCTGATCGAAACATTGACCCAGTTGGGGGCAGAGGTCTGGGAACCGTTTCAGCGGAATAATCAGATCAACCTCTCAGATCCTGGCTGGGCCTATGCCGTGAGTCAGGCGGATGTGCGAGATGTGTTAGCGGCAGATGGGATCTTGGCCATTGTGAATGGGACGCCTCCAGATGAAGGGGTGGCGGTTGAGATCGGCATGGTGATCGCCTTTAACCAACTTCTGGCTCAGGGGCGGATGGAGCAATCGGCAGGAAAGGTAGAAGCAAAAGCCATCTTTTTGTTTCGAGATGATCTGCGGCGGTGTTCGGACTCGGATCAATATCCTCTAAATTTGATGCTGTTTGCGGGTTTGCCAGCCACAGATTGGTCTCGTTATTACTACACCCAAATGGATGAACTCAAGGATCCTCAAAAAGCCTTAGTTCCTTGGTTAGGTGATGGCCAACATTGAGGTAGGCCAAGTTCCCCGTTTAACGATCCTGATCTCAACTTGAGCTTCTATAATTGAGCAGGACAGTTGGGCGGATCTAAGCCATGACCAAGTATATTTTTGTGACAGGTGGTGTTGTTTCAAGTATTGGCAAAGGGATCGTGGCGGCTAGCTTGGGGCGCTTGCTGAAGTCGCGGGATTACTCCGTCTCGATCCTGAAGCTGGATCCTTACATCAACGTTGATCCTGGCACCATGAGTCCCTTCCAACATGGGGAAGTGTTTGTGACCGATGATGGGGCTGAAACCGATCTGGATCTGGGTCACTATGAACGCTTCACCGACACCAATATGTCCAAATTGAATAATGTCACCACGGGTAGTATTTATCAGGCTGTGATCAATAAAGAGCGTCGGGGCGATTATCACGGTGGGACGGTCCAGGTGATCCCTCATATTACCAATGAGATTAAAGATCGGATCCGGCGTGTGGCTCGTGATACCAATCCTGATGTCGTGATTGTGGAAGTGGGGGGAACGGTTGGAGATATTGAATCCTTGCCATTTTTGGAAGCGATCCGGCAATTTCGCAAAGACGCAGGGCGCGGCAATGTCATGTATGTGCATGTTACCTTGGTGCCCCAGATCAAAGCAGCAGGTGAGCTCAAAACCAAGCCCACTCAGCATTCTGTTAAAGAATTACGATCGCTAGGGATCCAGCCCGATATGCTGGTTTGCCGGAGTGAGGAATCATTACCTGTCGGCATTAAAGAAAAAATTGCTGAGTTTTGCGATGTTCCTGTCGAATGTGTGATTACAGCTTATGATGCCCCCAGCATTTATGATGTTCCCGTGCTGATGGAGCAGGAGGGTTTAGCCCAGCAGGTCTTGCAGATCTTGACGATGGATATGCGGCAACCGGATCTGCAGCAATGGCAAACGTTAGTTCAACACTTACACAATCCGCGATATACAGTCAATGTTGCTGTTGTGGGCAAGTATGTTCGCTTAGCTGATGCTTATATTTCAGTAGCTGAAGCCCTGCGACATGCGGGTTTTGCCCACAGTAGCCATGTCACTATTCACTGGATCTCAGCCGAAGATGTTGAAGATCAAGGTCCCGAACCTTTGTTAACCCAGATGGATGCTGTGATCGTCCCTGGAGGGTTTGGCCATCGTGGGATTAACGGCAAGATCATGACCGTCCACTATGTGCGCGAGAACCGAATTCCTTATTTAGGACTTTGCCTAGGGATGCAATGTGCTGTGATCGAATGGGGCCGATCGATTGCGCATTTAGATCAAGCTGATAGTTCCGAGTTTAATCCAGAGACGCCTCATCCTGTGATCAATTTGCTACCAGAACAAAAGGATGTTGAGGATCTGGGTGGAACCATGCGTTTGGGCCTCTACCCTTGTCGGATTCTGCCGGATACTCTGGCCTCCCGTCTGTACAACGATCCTATTATCTACGAGCGGCATCGACATCGATATGAGTTCAATAATGCTTATCGCAATCTGTTTGTCGATTCAGGCTACGTGGTCAGCGGGATCTCGCCGGATAATCGGTTGGTAGAGATCATTGAGCTCCCCAGTCATCCGTATTTTATTGGTTCCCAGTTTCATCCTGAGTTTCGGTCTCGCCCCAATGCTCCTCACCCTCTGTTTCTGGGTCTGATCGAAGCAGCTCTGCACCACCCAAAACGAGATCCCTTTGATGTTTCCACTCCCACACTTCTGAGCCCCCCTAGCCAAACCATCGGCTAGGCATCCGGACCTCCTCTTCTGTGGGCGGAATATGATGCTTGATCCAATCTGCTTCGGCTTCTAGGAGATGATCCATGCCTTCCCGAATCATTTTGTGAACCATCCACTTGTCATTAAGGGAGAGTCCAGTAGGCTGAAGCGGCTGATCACTATCTTCCCACTCAATCGCCTCATACCTGCAAGGGATCCGGCTCAACACATAGGCTTCCAACTTCAACCGCATATCCCGGAATCCAAAGATCATGCGCCGCCGCTCATCGGATTGATATGCCAACATGTTGTCGATCTCTAGCTCCACTAAGGGTCGGGTTTGATTTGTCACTGCTGTCAACATGGTCTTATCCTCCTTCGTTCCAGAGATCAGCTTTAGAGCTTCACCCCCGATCAAGTCTCAACATCGCTCCTGCAGAATCCACGAGCGCTTGGGTAAGGGGTGAGTCTTGGTCTGACCTGTCTGTTGCTGTTGTGCTCTCAGAATAGATCTTGAGCATGAAGACTTTATGAAGAAGATGAGGGATTGTGTTAACTTTCTGATCGCCACCCTAGGACTCTCGCTGGTGAGGGGATCGCTCAGCCTGAAACTGGGTCAGTTCCTGTTGAACATCCACGGCAATTTGGAGGGCATCATTGAGCAGTTGGCTGTACTGGCTGGCTCGATCGCTGATCTGGAGGGCTCGTAAACTGCTTAGATCAATAGCAAAACGATCGGGGTTAAAGTCGCGGTTTTGACGGAGGATCCGTTCAGTCTTGAGAGCACGGATCAAATCGGCGCGGGTGAGGTTCAGCGCTTCAATCACGCTGGCTCGATCACTCAAACTCACGGGATTACCAACGGCCTCTAACTGATCCAGAATGTCGATGTCACGGATAATCTGGTTATGTTTCTCAACTCCATGCAGTAGATTGATGAAGTGAGGATAGCTACGTTTGAGTAAACGATGGATCCCAATAGCGAAGACTAATCCCAGTCCAATGACTATCAAGGGTAGACCCAACGTTATAAGGGTCAAGAGGAGCAAAAGAGTCGCCACAATCAAGCTACGGCCCAACTGTTGATCAAGCTGCTTTAAGATCCAATGCTGAAGGGTGCGGATATCGAAGAGGGGTCGAAGTCTAACAAACCAACCTAATTGACTCAATTCAGCTACTTCTGCCGGGGTGATACTCAAGCCTTCCAGATCCGATTGCATGATCAAGCCCTTCAGTTCCGGAGTCGTCATCCTTAACTATAACCAGACTTCCCAGACGGTTGGCTACTCTAAGGGGACAGATCCTCTTGCATATTCCGCATGGTTGCGCCTGGATCCGATTGCGCGAGATCCGCCAGGATGTTGTAGAAAATTCGGGATCCCGAAAAGAAAAAGATCGGGAGTTGGGCCGGATCAACTACATCCTCAGCTTCAGGAGGCGGGGTTCCCATTTGATCGAGGGAAAAGCGGGTTTCAAAGAGGCGACGTAACAGTTCATTGGGATCAGTTTGAACGCCAACGGTAAGCAGCAGATCCTCTTGCTGGCAACGGACATCGGGACCGTAGGTAGGCTGGCTGCAGACGACGTAAATGGCTTGCTCTGAAATCCAAGCGGCCTGATCAATCGTGATCAACCGGAGTCGATCTTGATCGTAGAGTGTTTGAAACCGTTGAGACACTTCTTCACACCGACGTTGAGCAGGCCAGTCTTCCCCGAAATTAGCGCTACTTGGATCCCACTCGATCACGATTACAAATTGTTGATCGGGTTGACGTTCGACGATCGTGGCGGGGATTAGTTGGTTGTTGATCTGACGTTGACCACAGAAAAACCGGAAGGTGGAGGTGGCAAGTTGAGCCGCAATATCAACAGAGGGGCTAGCGTGTTGATCGGATACACTCTGCGTCAGCCAAAGGAGAAGCAAAGCTGCTGCTGCACTCCCTAACAGTCCAGCGGGAATTAACCAGGGTTTACGAAAATAAGATCTTGGTTTGAGCGGCGTTGTTGCCGGAGACTGTGAGGGTTTTAAGGAGATTGGGATCTCGGAGGCTAATGCATCGGTATCTGTGGGGGTCTTCAGCGAAGGGATCTGGGATTGGAGTGTTGTCTTCATTTGGAGTCCCTGAGTGGGGAAACAGGCTGCTAGGGCTTGGCTTAGGGCCTGCATACTCTCAGGACGCTGATTTGGATCTCGTTCCAGGCAAGCCATGACTGTACTGGCCAACGGGTAAGAGATCGAGTGTTGCACATTCAGGGATTGGATCGGCGTGGCTGGCTGCTCGTGGACTTTGAGCCAGCTTTCCAAATGATCGTAAGGGGCTCGGTAGGGAAGTTGGCCCGTTAACATTTCATAGAGGACAACCCCCAGGGCATAGACATCCGATCGAGGATCGAGGCGTTTACCTTGCAACTGCTCTGGTGAAGCATAGGGCAGACTCCCGATAAAGCCCCCCATCCGTTTTGTTCCTAACGTTAAGGCAATATCACTCATCACCTTCACCACACCAAAATCTAGGATCTTGACGAGCGCCTCCTCAGGTCCTAGCAGCGGATCTTGGAGAATAAAGATATTTCCCGGTTTCAGATCGCGGTGGATCACACCTTTGATCGTGTAGGTGTCGAGGCGGCGGCGGAAAGTATGGGCATAATGTAATCCTGAACACATTTGACGGGCTAACCGGATCACCCATTCTGGTTGCATGGGGCCTGTGTGGGCCAGCCAATCATTCAGGTTCGATCCGAGTAAGGGAGGCTCTCCTAAATATTCCATCACCAGGAAGGGTTGATCTCTCTGCTTGCCGTAGTCTAAGACCCGAATAATATTGGGATGATTCCCTAATAGGCGACTGATCTGGGCCTCCTGCTCAAACCGTTGGTTCAGCTGTTCCCCTAACTCAGAATGATTGGCAAGACCTAAGTGCAGGGTTTTAATGGCAACAGTGCAGTGGTAATGTTGATCAATGGCCTCAAAGACATCCGCCATCCCACCACTGCCAATCAAACGAATCAGGTGGTAGCGATCAAGTAAGGTCTGGCCAACAACAGTTTCATTCATAATGGGATAAGGATCCACCAAAGTGGGTGAAGCGGGTCAATCGGTTTTCTCTATTGGTCTATCATGTTTATCAGGTAAATCAACCAGCAGGATCATGGGTATGCTTACAGCTTAAGGATGACGAAAGGTTGAAGTCGGAGGTTCTGCCTGAAGGGGATGCTTCTCAACTGCACCGGATCCCTTCCCTCTAATGTTCGATCGGGTTGATTACGGCAGTCCAGTGATGGAATTGAGGCTGGAGAGAGGCAGGGATCCAGCTGGCGTAAGCTGGGTAGATGGGTAGCCGTGGATGTAAGGCGTATCCATGGGAAGCCAATAGCGTTTTGAGATCAGCTGGATCAGGATGAGGGTAGTCGGGGTTGACGTGATCGTGAGGCCCGATACCGCCTAGATCACGGGCTCCTGCCGCCAGACAGTCCAGCATGACATTAGTCAGGTTAGGCGGAATTTGAAGGGTGATCTCAGGAGGCAGGATCTGACGAGCGAGGTGAACCGTTTGGACCAAGATCCGATCCTGTTCAGCATCAGTCTGTTGCCAGCTGAGGGGCTGAGCAGGGGGGGCGGATCGGTGGGGTTGGAGGATCACTTCCTGGATGTGGCCATAGCAACGATGGATCTGAGCAATGGCCTGGAGGGTGTCCATCCGATCGGTTTCCGTTTCACCAATGCCTAGTAATAGTCCTGTCGTGAAGGGAATATTGAGGATCCCAGCCTGCTCAAGCTGGTGGAGGCGGAGGGTTGGATCTTTGCTGGGGGCGTGGCGGTGAACGGTGGCTTGCAGCTTAGGGGTGATTTGTTCGAGCATTAACCCCATGGAGGCATTGATCGATTTCAAGTGTTCCATCTCTGATCTGCGCAGTAGCCCCACGTTGGTATGGGGGAGAAAGCCCTGATCTGCTGCCAGATGACACAGGTTGAGGATGTGCTGCAGCCATGCGGATCGGCGTGGACTGTCAGGATGGACTTCGCCACTCAAGATCAAGAGTTCACAGATGCCTTGATCCCGAAGCGACTGCAGCAGTGTGGTTGCCTTCTCCAAGGAGATCCAAGGACTGCCTGGATCGGATCGGAAATGACAGTAGCTGCAACGGTTAAAACACTCGTAAGTAGGAACAAGTGTAAAGGCGGGACTATAGGTGACGGTGATCAACTCGCTTCACCCCATTTAACTCTACCTTTGGCTTCTGCTTCGTGTAACCAGCTTGGGATCATGACTGACTTTTGGATACAGTCCTCTTTCCATAACCTTAAGCCGAGATCGCGTCCCAAAGGCCATCATCGATCTCAAAATTGGCAAAGACATTCTGGACATCGTCTAAACTATCTAACTTGTCCATTAACTTCAATACCTGTTTAGCGGTCTCTGGCTCATCCACTTTGATCATGGTGGTCGGGATCCAGCGAATTGAGGCATCTTTGATCCCATAGCCCCGTGACTGTAAGGCGGTTGTCACCTTCTCCAGCTCGGTGTAGTCACAGATCACCTCGACGCGATCCTCTTCGTGGGTCAGATCGTCGGCTCCTGCATCAGCGACTTCCAACAGCAGGGCTTCTTCATCCAGATCGGCTTCCTCTAGCTGGACCACACCTTTTTGCTCAAACATCCAGCTCACACAGCCTGTCTCGCCTAAGTTTCCTCCCGTTTTGTTAAAGGCTTCCCGCACTTCAGCGGCGGTTCGGTTGCGATTATCGGTCAGGATCTCCATCAACACGGCTACCCCACTTGGGCCGTAACCCTCATAGCGGATCGATTCCAACTCATCCGCGCCACTGCCTTGGCCTGCACCTCGCTTGATCGCCCGCTCAATATTGTCGTTGGGCAATCCAGCTATCTTCGCCTTATCGATTGCAGTGCGGAGGCTAAAGTTGGCGTCTGGATCAGGGCCGCCGTGCCGAGCCGCCACCATGATCGCGCGGGCATAGCGAGTATAGACCGCATTCTTGGCCGAATCAACCTTGGCTTTCTTGAGCCGAATGACTTCCCATTTACTGTGAGACATAGATCGTGATCACTACAACTGTGTCTATGGAACAGAACCCAAACGCTATTCTAGATCAGCTTGAGCGCTCCGTTGGGAAGCTGAACCGACATCACGTGAACTGACAGAGAGAATCAAAATGCTGGATATTAACTCTTAACGGAGCCCAGCCGTTCGATACCTCAATGTCATCTGTTAGCTCTGGTAGTGATCACAGAGGATTTCCAGACGAGCTAACGTCCAGAAGATCAATCAGATCACGAGAGAGCTTAGTTGAAGCGATCGCTAAACTCTGGGCAGTAAGTGCCAATCCCGATTTCAACGATCGTCAATACCGTTTGAGCAGCAGGATCAAGGGTGTCATTGATCGATTGTTCAGGTAACCCAGCCCGTGACAAGGCTCGGCCAAAGATCTGATCAGAGGTGTTATCCTCTTGAGCTGCATCGGTACAAGCTCCATTGGCCAGCGTGATCTTGTCTGGATCACTGATCGAAGGAGAAGTCTTATTACCCAAAGCAGTCTCGATGGCAGGGGTGACGGCATTGAGAAAAATCGGATCTTTTTCGGCGGCTTCTTCGGGGCGGAAGGGTTGGACCTGAGCATTGACCTCAAGGCT
>CAZONZ010000122.1:0-9973 GCA_964581005.1 uncultured bacterium | reverse complement strand
GCTATCCCGCCCCACCCCGCAAGCTGAGGGTGGGGACACCCGCGCTAACGTTGTATTCTGGCAAAGTGCTGCTGGTATCTGTCCATCAAATCTCCTCATGCTGGGATGAACGGATCTTTTTGATGCTTACCCAGAGCTGCTTTAGGTTGGGAGTAACGTTTCAGAAGCAGGCATCGTTATGACCTCTCACCTACTCACAGTTGATGATGTGCGTCCTTCATACAGCCTCCCCAGCTGGCAGTCTTCTCAACAACGATCGTTCAATCTGCTCTTGGCTCTCAAGTCTTCTCTCCAGCGCTCTACCAAACCAGGAATCCAGATTCAAAAGGCTGGGCGGATCTGGCGTCTTGTTGATGGAGAGCAAGATCGGGTCGTGCCTCTCCACTCAGAAATCGAAGCACGGATCTGGCTCGATCAGCGCTACTCTGGCTGAATTTCTGCTCTTTACCCCCACCTGCCTGCGCGAGTGGGGGCATGCACCACTTATTTTTTCACCAAAGTTATTTACAGATCTCTTGGCTCAGAATCCTATCCCGATCAGATTTATCCCCTAGATCCTCTCTAACGTTGACGGAGTTGTGCAAACCATTCCCATAAGATCGCTTGACAAGCTTCAGCACAGATCCCACCCATCACAATCGGTTGGTGAAAGCAACCAGGACCAGCTGGCAAGTTTAAGACACTGCGTAATGCCCCTGCTTTGGGATCATCTGCACCATAGATCACGTGATCCACACGAGCTTGAGAGATCGCAGCAGCACACATCGGACACGGCTCTAAGGTTACATACAGACGACACTGGATCAGTTGCCAATCTCCTCGTATTTGACCCGCCTGCCGCAACGCCAAGATCTCAGCATGAGCTGTAGGATCGTGATCCCGTTCCCGGCGATTTCCAGCTGCCGCCATCAAGCCTCGTTGCGGATCAACCACCACAGCACCCACAGGGATCTCTCCAGCGGCTCCAGCCAACCGTGCCTGATCCAGAGCTAATTGCATCCAATCTTGATGAGAAGTATATTGAGAAGTCACCATATCTGGTTGAGCCCTAACGCAAAAGGTTTTTGTTATGAGGGATAATAGTACATATAGCTTGGTTGTTTTAGATCATCTACCCTCCCTAAATTGGTTAACAATTCTTTTGTCTCTTGCTCCACCAGAAGATGAGTGGATCGTGAGGTAGTTCTCCTAGCTCGACAGGCACTGGATCCTCCTGCTCACAATGAGGCACATAGCAGTGGCATTGCCACCGTGGCTCAGATTTCCCTGGTTCTGTCCAGATCTATATGTCTGTAAGCTTTCTTTACTGCTAAACTAATGGGGTAGTCGAGAGAAGTGAGAAATGCGAATACCAACCAATCATTTTTTTATTATTATTTTTGAAGGTCGTAGCGGAAGCACTCACTTAGTTTCTTGCCTTAATTCACATCCGAGTATTATTGTATACCCAGAACTTCTAGCTCTGGGATCTAAATATGATCTTGCCTCTAGCGATAATAGAGATGTTATTGATGTCATGTTTGACTGCCTCCTCAAAGGGGGAAAACCTGAGTCTTTAACGCCTGCAATTGCTAACCATGATTATAATCCTATTCCCTTGAGTTCCAAACAATTTCCACAAGTTGTCGGGTTTAAAACTCGGATCCATGGACCTGAAGATTTACCTTGGTATGATCGTTTTAGCTGTCCCATCTATTTTTTTGATAATGATTATCTACGATCAACTCTTGAGGAGCACCAGTTCTTAATGCTCCGACTTAAACGGAGAAACTTGGTCAAGGGAGCCATATCATGGTTGCGAGCCCTTAGACATCGAAAGTGGCACATCTTAAAACATCAGAACCCCCTAGAAGCCTTCGAGGTTGATCTAGATGACTTAATGTTTACCCTCAACTGGCTGGAAAACAGTCAAGCAAAACACGATGCTTTCTATGAACAATATTCTGGTAAAAAAGATCTATTCTTTTATGAGGATATGATTCAAGATCAACAGGCATTCTTCGAAAGGATCTTGAGCTTTCTTGGGGTTCCTCTCATGGAGTTGAAGGGAAATATACGCAAGAACACCCCAGACGAATTAATGTTGGCTGTTTCAAACTATGAAGAAATCAGTCAATGTTTGGCAAAGACTCGCTTTGCAATGTATCTTTGAGTAGATTATACCCCCTGCAGATCTTTGCCCAGCCAACCTCGCCTGATCTCGTGATCTAGATCCACTTTTGTTCCATCTAGGGGAATCGCACTTAATAATCGTTAATATCTATCCTGTTTTGTGATATCCTTGCCCAGGAAGGTTTACACTGCCTGAGGGCCAACTTGAACTCTCTAGTATGTTAAGCGTAAGCAGGATGAGTTCTAATATACTGTTGCAATGCCTACCCTCTAAACGTCTTATTCAGGAAGCAGGCCACACGCAGTCAGTTTTGTCAAGAGAAAATTAGGTGCTATTAACCCTGGTGTCCAATCTTGATGAGAGGTGAGCTGAGGGGTTACCATAATCTCTAACACAAAAAGCTGTTGTTATGTTAGATCACACAGATAACTCGTTCGATCACTTTGCCCAGCAGGAAGAACTGGGGCGCTTTCAGGGGTTATGGGAAGGAGGCTACTTCGAGGGAGATCCGTTGGATCCGGTCGGCAGTAGTCTTTATGGAGAACTAGGCTACATTTCCAGTCTGCACGCTGTTTACCAAGTTTGTCTTCGTCCTTTTCTCAATTCCGAAACCGTCGCCTTAGAAATTGGACCCGGTCGCGGAGCTTGGACAAAAGCGATGCTAGAGGCTAAAGAAATTTGGTGTCTTGATGCTGTTTCTGCTGAAAAGAATTGCTTCTGGGAATACATTGGTGAGCACTATAAATCTAAAGTCAATTATCTTCAAGTGACCGACTTTTCTTGCCGTGATCTGCCCGACGATCATTTTGATTATCTTTTCTCATTTGGTACATTTTGTCATATTAGCTGGGAAGGTCAATGTGAGTATTATCGCAACCTGCTACCCAAGATGAAACCCTGGGGAGTCGGTATGGTCATGTTTACTGATCAACAAAAATATAACTCAGCGATCAGGCGTTTGAATCAACTGCGAGTGCGACGAGTTGGCCCCGATCCAATCATGTCTTGCTTAAGTGATGCTGCCAATTATCTTCGTTCCTTTCGGAATGGGGCCAATGCGCTGAATAATCTAAAATGGGTTGAGATGCCAGAGTCTGAAATTTGGCATTATGGAGGAATTGAACGGACTTGCAACTTTCTGGAATCGATCGGCTGGGAGGTTCTAGAACCTGATATTGGCTTAATACATCGAGATCCTATTGTTTATTTTCGCAAAAAGTTGCTCTAGCTCATCCACTTTCTGGGCTCATGAACAATTGTCTTAAACCGATCTAATCATTATCTAACGATCACCTCAGCTGTTGTCATGGTGTTGGAGGTTCACGAGGCTGAGCGGAACCTAACGTTGTTCTCTCAACTTTCTTACCCAAGCATCATCTCTCCTCTAGCGGGATCCCTGATTCTAGAACTCAAGCCCCTCAAGGTGGAGTTTGGGATCCTTCTTCCAACTTGGGGTTTGGCTCTGATCGTTACGCTAGAGAAGACGATTCATGATGATAGCCCTTGCTGATCGACCTTCCATTCCCTTCTCGAAACTAGCCCTGATGTTGAACCATAGCTGCAGTTGGAGACAGGTAGCGGCGGGTGAGTTTCTCTATCACAAAGGGGATCCGGTTACGTCGATCTATGTACTGGAATCCGGGCGAGTGCGTTTAAGCTCCCACAACTGTGAAGATCGCATGGTTTACCTGGCAACGGCTGAAGCAGGCCATAGTGTCGGGGAAGCCGATCTGCTCATCGAGGTCCACTCTTGCGATGCTATTGCCGATCAGCCCACTCAGGTTCGGATCTACCCGAAACATCAGGTGATCTCCCACCTCCATCGGCATCCTGACCTCGCCACGGCTCTGATTGCGGCGTTGAGTGAACGAATCCAACAATTAAAAACTCGCTTAGAATTGCACAGTATTCGCTCAGCCCGATCACGAGTGCTGGAATATCTGATCTCCCAACTCCCTCCCGGAGATACGCAGATTCACTTGGATCAGTCTCTCAAGAGCTTGGCCCACGATCTGGGGTTAAGCCATGAGGTGCTCTATCGAACCTTAACTCGTTTGGAACAGGAGGGCGTGATCACTCGTAGCCGCCGCCAAATTGAGCTCCATCAATCAGAGGCTAATCTGAGCTGAATCTAAGTGAGCTTATGAGAGGGGGGCTGACCAGGGAAAAAGAACCTTAGAAACGGGGCTGACGGGATTCGAACCCGCAACTTCCGCCGTGACAGGGCGGTGCTCTGACCAGTTGAACTACAGCCCCATTTGACTGCAGGGTTTTATCATACAGGAAGGAAAACCATGATGTCAAACTATGGAACGATCTTTGCTTGATCAGGGTCAAGGAATCCTGCAAAGTAGCCTGCACCAAAAGCATGTGCCTTTTCATCTGATGCCTGCAATTGTGCATATGCTGCAACAGACCGCCCAAAGCCTGGATCATCTTAGCTACTGGACGCTGCGATTTCCCGATCAACGTTGGGTGATCTTACCTGGTGATCCTCGCTTCGACAGCTCTACTTCTCTTCCCCAGGGCATGGGCTGGATCCCTCTGTTGGCGACGCGATCTAATGCTGAAGCCGTCAAGAGGGAGCTCAACCCACACTTGCCGAGAAACCAGGGAAAGATTCGGCTCCAGAAAATGGATGTGCTAGAGATCCTGTTTATTGCCTTAGGCATGGGTGATAACCGGGTGCTAATTTTTTTTGATACTTCTGGCAATCGCTCCCATATGAAAGCCATTCGGCCAACCGATCTACACCACGATCTGAAAGAAACCTTGCAGCATGTGGATCAAGCCTCGGATCCAGACAGGTATGGGATTGCCTAACGCTGAGTCCCACCCGCCTAAGGGGGGCACGATCCAGATCCCTGCACCATTGCCTCAATGGCCGAGATCGAGGTGGGTAAGGCTGCTGTTAAAACCTCAGTTCCTGTCTCGGTGATCAAGACATCATCCTCGATCCGGATCCCACGCACATCACTAAATTGTTCCAGCCGATCCCAGTTCACACAGGCTTGATACTGAGCTCGACGATCTCGATCCTGAAGGATGGCAGGCACCTGATAGAACCCTGGCTCGATGGTGACAACCATTCCAGCTTGCAATGGCCGATCTAAGCGCAAATAGCCCAACCCAAAGCGATCGCTTCGCCTCCGACCAGGGGCATAGCCTGCGAGATCGCCGAGATCTTCCATATCGTGAACATCAAGACCCAGCAGATGTCCCAATCCATGTGGGAAAAACAGGGCATGAGCATCCTGATCAACCAGATCCTGAGCTTCTCCGTGCAAAATCCCCAGATCAATCAGCCCCTCTGTGATCACCTTGGCTCCCAGCAAATGGAGATCCCGATACTCAACTCCTGGTCGTGCGGCAGCAATACAGGCATCATGAGCCGCTAACACAACCTCATAGAGATCCCGTTGGGTCCTGGAAAAATGACCAGATACAGGCCAGGTGCGGGTTACATCCGAAGCCCAGCCCAAGGGTGACTCAGCTCCCACATCGGCCAGAATCAAATCTCCAGCCTGGATCCGGTGATGATACTGCTCGTTGTGCAAGACTTCTCCATGCACAGTGACGATGCTGCTATAGGCTGGGGTCATTCCCTGAGCAAGGATCACCTGTTCCATAACGGCCCGGATCTGAGCTTCTGATCCACCGCTGGTTCGTGCTGCTGGAGTGGCGGCCATTCCGGCTTGGTGGGCTTGGACCGTCACCGCCGCAGCCTGCCGAATCTCCTGGATCCCAAATGAATCGTGGCGTAACCGTAGGTTTGTGATGGCCTGAACGAGAGTCTGATCGATCCCGTTGGCTTGGGAAGGCTCCTCTATCGCTCGGCCTAAGATCGAGATCTGCTGGGCTTGGGTTGTTCGATCTTGAACGGCAATCGTTGCAGCCCCTGGGGATCGCGGCTGGAGTTGAGTGAGAGGATAATCCGCATCGGCTCCGATCCAGGCTGCGAGTTCCGATCGTGTGGGAGACTCCCCCTGCCACAAAACGCTTGAGGGAGGAACCTCATCCATAAATAGTTCACAACGACCCTGATCCAGACGAATTGCGACATTCTGCAGCGGCAAGCCCGCAAAGTAGAGAAAATGGCTGCTGGCCCGGTGAGGGTAAGCGTTAGCGGCAAAATTACGGGCGATCCGTCCCCCAGACCAGAGAATGACAGGCGTCGCCACGTGATCGGCTAAACGGCGGCGGCGTTGGTGTACATGGTGCTGCAGCTCCTGCAGTCTCTCCGGCGTAAGTCCTACCGTGTCTAAGATCATGGACCTAAGTTCCCTCCTCTGGGATCGGGCTCTCAAACCAAGGCTGTGTCGCTCTCGATTCGCTGCTGCTCGCTTTCGCCATAGTGATTAAGGAAAAATTCAAGCGTTTGTTCACTGATCTGGCCTTTCTCCACCAGGGCCATACCAAAGAACATTTTGGTCCGCTTCTGCAGTCTCAGGGCTTCAACGATCTGACCTTCGGTGACTAATCCAGCGGCTTTGAGGTATTCCCCGATCAGGTGCCGACGGGAGCTTTCGGGTAGAGGTAACGGCTGCTCACGCGAGAAAAATTCGATCGTCTCTGGTCTAACCCACTCCTGAACAATCGCGACTTCCCCTGGCAACATTTCGCGGGTTCGAGCGGTTTCCCGCGCTTCCTCGATTTGAGCCTCTGTCAACAACCCTGCCTTGCCCAACACCGCGAGTAAATCCTGCTGTTGATCCTGATCTTCTGGCGTCGGGACTCCAATAGCGTGCATAAAACTGATCACCCGAATCCCAACCCGAATCCCATCTCGATCCTGGATCAACTGGGCTGCATCAAGTTTTTCACTGTTGAGAAAGGTGCCATTAGCGCTATCTCGACCGTGGCCATCGCCATCTCGAAGCCAGTAGAAGACCTGATCTTGATCGAGGACGCGGGTAATCGAGGCATGGATGCGGGAAACGTAGCGATCCAGGATCTTGACACGGCAAATTGAGTCTCGGCCCACCAAACTTAAGGTCCGATCGAGCAGTACAACCTGTCCTGGCAGATCAACTTCTCCCGGCAAATCTCGGATGGGCTGCACCACCAAGAGATGGGGGTAGGTATTGAGATCAATCTGAGTATCGGGTAGTAAGGTTTTTGTATACTCCAGGCTGTACATGGGCTCTGATCCTGTTTCCCTTGAGATCTGGCGATGTAGAGGTGAATCAAGGACGATCGAGAGATCATCGTCTCAAGAACTCTAAAGGACTAATGTATCACCGCTGTTGCAAAGCTGCGGGATCCTGCGCCAGTTTTCTCAGCTTGAGATCTAGATTTGGGCTGCCCCCATTTTCAAACGGGATCGGGTAACACTAAGATAGTGCTGGCAATTAGGTTCGGGTAACAGGTGAACGTGTTTACGGTCCAAGTGAGTTCCGAACTGACAGCTACCCATTGCAGTTCGGAGTCTGAGGTCATGACGATTTTTGTCGGAAACTTATCCTTTAAAGCCAACGAAGAGGATGTTCGTAGCGTTTTCGCGGAGTATGGCGCGGTGGTGCAGGTCAAGCTACCTCTCGATCGTGAAACGGGCCGCAAACGTGGGTTCGCCTTTGTCGATCTAGATAGTGAAGCTGCGGAGCAGAAAGCGATTGACGATCTGGATGGTGCGACCTGGATGGGTCGGGATCTCCGGGTCAATAAAGCTCAACCTCGGCAGAGCAATGGGGGGGGAGGCAACCGTCGCGATTCCAATCGCGTAGGCCGATTCTAACCCCCTCACGGATTGGTCCGATCCTTTGCATCTCTAAGCTAGTTTGCTTCACCCTTCTCCCCTGAGGAGGGTTTTTTCTTGGTAGGGTTTTAAGGATTGATTAAGCCTTGATTTAGAGTTATGGTCAACAGGGGCAAGAATGCATGGATTTTGCCCGATCGTGTTAAGGAGCATTACAGTTTACAGGGGCGGACAAAGTTAATTTTAGTGACAAAATCTTAAAATATATTGAGATGCGGCTGATATTTATTGAAGTTTCGTTGCCAGTCTGGGTTTCGATCCGAATCTTCATCTCTGAGCAACTCCCATGAGCTCAAGGGCTGAATGATGCCTAAGACGTTTCTAACACGCTCTTCGATCATGGCTATGGATGCGCCATCGTTTTGAGCGAATCACCTCAGGAGTTGGGAATCCATTTGAATGCTGTTTTTCGGGCCATCAAGTGACTTTTGCCGATCAAGCACGCTAGAGTAGAAGTCCTAACCTGGAATGATTCCGGGTTTCTTGTGATCTCTAGACCTGTGATCCATGACTGCTCTAACTCAATCAGATCCGATGTTGGATCTGCAAACCCTCGCTAACTCAAACTTGATGCCTACAGCACCTAAGCCTCGGATCGTAGCGGCAATGTCAGGTGGTGTAGACAGTTCAACGGTTGCGGCCATTTTGACCCAGCAGGGCTACGAGGTGGTCGGGATCACGCTCTGGTTGATGAAGGGCAAAGGGCAGTGTTGTTCAGAAGGGCTGATCGATGCCACGGTGGTTTGTGACCAATTGGGGATCCCCCATCATGTGATTGATAGTCGGGATCTGTTTGAACATAATATTGTCAACTATTTGGTCTCTGGCTACGCCGACGGGATCACCCCACTCCCTTGCTCTCAGTGCAACAAGACTGTGAAGTTCACCCCTATCCTACAGTATGCCCAGGAGCAACTAGGGATCCACTCGATTGCCACAGGTCACTATGCTCGTGTTCAGTTTGATCCCGATCAGCAGCGCTATCAGCTTCGCCGAGCGGTGGATCGTAACAAGGATCAGTCTTACTTTCTTTACGATCTGAGTCAGGAGCATTTAGCCAGTGCGGTGTTTCCGCTGGGTGAGTTGACCAAGGATCAAACCCGCCAAATAGCCACGCAATTAGGTGTTTCAACTGCCCAGAAACCTGATAGTCAAGATCTTTGTCTGGTTGAAGCTCACGGATCGATGCAAACCTTTTTAGATCAACACATTCCGCAGCGGCAAGGTGAGATTGTCGATACCCAGGGACGGGTTCTAGGCCATCATACGGGGATCCATCACTACACGGTTGGACAACGGAAAGGGTTGGGGATCGCGGCTCCTTATCCTCTGTATGTGGTGCGGTTGGATGTTGCGATGAATCGAGTCATTGTGGGTCAACGGTCGGAAGTCACTCAGCCCAAGACAACCGTTCGTCAAGTCAATTGGGTCTCAATCGCTCCTCCCCCAGGACCGATCCAGGCTGAGGTCCAGATCCGCTACCGAACTCGCCCCGTGCCAGCTTGGATCACCCCTCTTCCCGATCCGGATCCTCAGGTCAGCCGGGTTCAGATTGAGTTTGAAGATCCTCAGTTTGGAGTGACCCCAGGGCAGGCAGCGGTTTGGTATCACGGGGATCTCCTCTTAGGTGGGGGGATCCTGGAGCGCCGAGTTGAGTCCCCTTGAGTCGTTGGATAGGCTTTCATGCTGAGAGTGATCACTAGGATCGGTTGCATGGCATGATCCGTCAAATCCTGGCTGCCTGTACCTTTTACACTCGGTTGCCGATCCCAAAAGCGTGGATCCGAGCCGAAGACTTTGGTGGCATTGCCCGCTGGTTACCCCTGATCGGGTTGGGGATCGGGGGATGGCTGGTGGCAGGTCATAGCTTGTTGCAGGGGGTGCTCTCCGATCGTCTGGAGGCTGGAGGGTTGCTGCTGTTGTGGATCAGTAGTACGGGAGGGCTACATCTGGATGGAGTCGCGGATACGGCAGATGGGTTGGCGGTGGATGCCCATGATCAGGCAGGCCAAGCACGGCGGTTGGCGGTGATGACGGATAGCCGCACCGGGGCTTTTGGGGTGATCCCGGTGGGCATGGTCCTGTTATTGTAGTTGATTGGGTTG
>CAZONZ010000121.1:0-10072 GCA_964581005.1 uncultured bacterium | reverse complement strand
CAACAATCATTAGCCTAACAAGTAAGCTATTTTGGGCACAAAAAATTCATCAAGTAATAGGGTTGAGCTTATGGGGACAAGACTTCAAATGGGACCGTGAGTAGGTGGGCACGGTGCAGCTGCCGCAATGTCATGGCGGAGGGATCCCTTGAGCCGGAGTATTGGATCCGGTTGAGATAAGCCGTGATTTGGGCAGCCGTTAACAAATTTATTCTTCTGTAATGACGATATCGGGGTTCTCACAGAAGTCAAACTGGAGGGCTTCTGACTCGGATCCGTCCTTAAACACCACCTGCAACCACCACACGCAGCCCGAGTCATAGGTGCTTTCATCCCACACTAACGTGGTGGATCCTTTGGGGGGAATACTGGTTTTACCTAAGTCAAAAGTGGACCAAGTCTCCCCATCCTCCGAAGCCCATACTTCAGTAATTGGGGCAGTCGTTTGATTGGTAATCTCGAACGTGTACTCTCCTGCGGCTAGGGCAGACTCTGTCAGTCCCACTAGACCCAAAATTGTCAAGCTGATGATGGACTGCTTCAGGATCATGGTGCTCTCCTAAATGGTTAGGTTGAATAAGGATCCCTAACTAGCATCAGTATCTTTTCTGGACACCCATTCGATTTTGGGAAGGTTCCAGTCATAGACCAAACGAGGGATCCCGTTCATTCTCTACCACCCAGCCCTGCAAAGAAGTGATCCAGATCCCTAATGAACAGTGATCTGGATCGAGTCAAGCCTGAGAGCTCAGCCGTTATGAGGAGCTACTTAAGCTACATAGCTGAGGTATCAATCTAAACATTAGGCGATAATGAATCCTAGAGATTGAGATAATTAACAGATGAACTCCTACTTCCCCACCTCTTTGACGAACGCTCCGAATGGATCCGGACATCCTCCATTCAGAGCAGGGATAGCTCGTTCTGAACATCAACCTCAACCCCATGGGCTATCTCGCTTGCAGCAGTATATCCGTGACCTGCAGCAGTGGGGAGAGCAACCCCAAATTCAGCAACTAGAAACCATGCTCGGTCAGCCTTTGGATGAGCACTGGCTCTAGATAGTTAGTTATTAATAAGGTTACGACCAAAGCCCTTCTGCTTGGAAAATGGCTTTATGCTTGGGGAATTCGGATCCGGAATGGCAAAAAGCTTAAGCATCCAGACTCAAACCATTCAGGTAGTCTTCGTCCCAGGTATTCAACAGGAAGTTAATTTGCTCGTCCACTTGCTGCTGTTTGCGAGTTTGGCTGGATTCTTGCTGGGGGGTGGCTTGGGGAAACATGGCTTGCTCCTGTTTTTGCTCACAGGCTTATCTTGCCACTGATTTATAAAGATCTAGGAAAGATGCCAGTCTAACCAGCTGTAATTTGCTGTAATTTACGGATTGGATCCGTCCTCTTCCCTCACATGGTTTGATCTAGGTGCTTGGACTGGAAGATTTTGGTGGACGCAGGGGGCGATTCAGGGGACTGAGAATTTGATTCAGGTGACGTAGCTGTTCTGCTGTTCCCATGCAAATGAGGTGATCCTCGGAATGCAGATGCACATCTCCTGTGGGTCCACCAATTAGGAGTCCATTGGCGCGGCGAACCGCTAGCACTAAGACGCCGGACACTTCCCGGATCCGGGATTGGCTCAAGGTTTGCCCTACCCAAGGACAGCTTTGGGGATCCAGCAAAAATTCTTCCATGTAGAGAGATCGGTTACTGCCAGACAGGATCCCGTCCACAAAATCCAACACTTGGGGCCGTAATGCTGCTGCCACCATCCGCCGTCCTCCCGTAATATAAGGGGAAACCACCATATCGGCTCCCGCCCGTTGCAGTTTTTTCAAACAGGATCTATAGCAATCTAATGGGATCTGATGGGATCTGATGCATTCTCAAGATCCCATGCCTAACGTGTGAGCTATCGATTAACTCCTGATACTTCTTGTGAGATTGGGCTTGAAGTCGCAGGATCAAGGCTATGATGTTGCATGTTTGCACCTTCTGCTTCAGGATCCGGTTCCGCAAACAGAGCCGTGCTCAGATAACGCTCACCAAAACTGGGCTGGATCATCACGATCAGTTTATTTGCATGTTCAGGCCGTTTCGCCACCTGGATCGCGGCCCACAAGATCGCGCCACTGGAGATCCCGGATAATAATCCTTCTTCTCTAGCTAAGCGTCTCCCATACGTGATCGCATCCTCATTGCTAACCGTGATCACTTCATCCATCAGATCCACGTTCAACACATCCGGCACAAATCCCGCTCCGATCCCTTGGATCATGTGAGGTCCAGGAGATCCACCAGAGAGGACAGGACTGTTGCTAGGTTCGACCGCGATCGAGAGGAGGCTAGGCTTGCGAGCTTTCAACACATCTGTCACGCCTGTGATCGTTCCCCCAGTCCCTACCCCAGCGATCAAGATATCCACTCGTCCTTCCGTATCCTCCCAGATCTCTTCAGCAGTGGTGACACGATGGATCTGGGGATTGGCAGGGTTTTGAAACTGTTGGGGCATGAAGGCATCAGGAGTACTGGCCACGATCTCAGTCGCCCGTTGGATTGCTCCTTTCATCCCAGCTGAAGCAGGCGTCAACTCCAGCTCGGCCCCATAGGCCCGCAACATCGCCCGCCGCTCCACACTCATGCTCTCCGGCATTGTCAGGATCAATCGATACCCTTTGGCTGCCGCCACCATTGCCAAGGCGATCCCTGTATTGCCAGAGGTGGGCTCCACCAACACCGTCTTGTCTGGAGCGATCACCCCCGCCGCTTCCGCTGTCTGGATCATGCTCAGCCCGATCCGATCCTTGACAGAGGATGCAGGATTCATGCTTTCCAGCTTGACCACGATCTGAGCAACACACCCCTCTGACTGGGGGATCCGGTTCAGTTCCACCAAAGGGGTGCTGCCGATCAATTCTGTGATATTGCGAGCGATCCGCATGTTGGGCCTCATTGTGTACAGGGTGTCGATCAAGTTTACCAGGCAGGGGTTGTTTGTAAGGTTTTACCCTGTAGGTTATCCTTGGTTTTAGCGTGGTTCAACAATCCTGGTCTGTATACAAGATTAGCCTACAAAATTTGCAGAAGCTGATCAACACAATGCCTCCAAGTATACCCTCCCCCAACCCATTCTGGACCTACATGAGCAGCCTGAGATCGCAGGCTTTCCTGTTCGATCGACTGGATCATGAGCTGAATCAAATGATCAACATCAGGTTCTAAAATATACCCTTTCGATCGCTTAGCTTGTCCCACCCAAGCAACACGAGTTGTGCTACTGATCTTAAGCGTGATTGCTTCCGGCGTAAAGTCTTCTGTTGATCCGCCTTGAGTACAAATGACGGGCAAACCACAAGCGATCGCCTCTAAAACAGGTAAATTAAATCCCTCAGCTAAGTAGGGGGAAACATAAACATCAGCAGCCTGATAAAGTTGAGCAAGTTGCTGAAAGGAAAGCACATCTCCTGTATAGATCAATCTCTCTGCAACCTGTTCAACCTGTTGAGGTGATAAATCCAGCAGCAATTCAGACACCCGATCTTCACCACCGGGATACACTAATTCAGATCCTTTCAGCGCTAATCGTGCATCTGGGAACGACTCGATTACAACCGCAAATGCTTTCAGTAATCGATCAATTCCTTTACCTGGCAACATGCCGCTGACATTCAGAAAAATAAACCCATCCCAACCCAGTGTCTGTCGTAGTTGTTGCCGATCTGAAGCAGACACAGGCTGAAAGATTTCAGGATCAACTCCCAGCGGAATGACGTGAATCTGATCGGGATCAGCACCGCTATGGATCAGTCCTTTTGCCGACCAATGAGAAGAAGTAAAGAAGATAAAATGGGAATCTAAAGTAGCCAGAGATCCTTCGATCACACGATCCTCAGGCACGATCCCACATTCCGACGTAACAAATAAACAAACAGATTCAGTTGAGGCTGATTTTAAGTTAAAGGGAATTGAAACTCTGAGGATCTGATCGGGATGGAGATCTGGAGGGGGGACTGGAATGGTTTGTAGAGACTTCGCTGCACCTGGATCATGTAATTCATAGTTGGGTTGCCAATGAGGATCCAGATAGGCAACATCGTGATGAAAAAGCTGGATCTCAGAACGCTTCAACAGTTCCAAGCAGATAAACTCATCAACGATCGAGTAGGAGTGAGGGATGCAGCGCCACCCTTCCACAACAAGACTGATCATTAGCCCCCTTCCTGCATTCAGATTATGATCACTTTAGCTCATTTCGGGGCTGAGGTTCTTCCGATCCATGAATCCGCGATCACTCAGAACGATTGAATTCAGACTGCTTCGCTTCGAGCATCATTTTGACAACATCCTCCATGCGATAGTGAGGGATCCAGCCGAGTTGCTGTCGAGCTTTCGTTGGATCAACACGACTAATCGCAATATCAGTAGGTCGGAGTAAGGATTGATCGAGAATAACGTGATCCCGCCAGTCGAGATCGAGATAGGCAAACGTTGTCTCCACAAAATCTTGCAAGCGATGAGTTTCACCCGTTGCTACAACATAATCATCAGGCTGATCCTGTTGCAGCATCTTGTGCATAGCAGCGACATATTCAGGAGCCCAGCCCCAGTCCCGCTGAATATCAATATTTCCTAAATGAAGCTTGATCGGATCTCCGTTTGCAATCATCCAAGCCGCTGCAATAATTTTTTGAGTGACAAATCGTTGGGGCCGTAGTGGAGATTCATGATTTGAAAGGATCCCAGAACAAGCAAAAAGATGATAGGCTTCTCGATAGTTTGCAACTTGCCAGAATGCTGCAGATTTGGCCACAGCATAGGGACTGCGAGGATTAAAGGGAGTTCTTTCATTTGCGATCCATGTCGGTGTGTTTCCAAAGCACTCTGTCGAACAAGCATTGTAAAATCGGATCGGATAGCCCAAAAAACGGATCACTTCTAATACATTGAGCGTTGCCATAGTAATACTTTCAAATGTTTCAACAGGTTGATCAAATGAAAGACCGACGGAGGTTTGGCCTGCCAGATTGTACACCTCATCGGGTTGAACTTTGCTCAGAACTTGTAATACGCTACGAAAATCATTGAGGGCCATTGACATCAGCTTGACCTGATCTCGAATCCCCAGACGGATCAGATTACGAAAAGATGAAACTTGAGCATCACGGGATGTCCCAATCACTTCATAGCCCAGATTGAGCAGTAATTGAGCTAGATATGCCCCATCTTGACCTGAAATCCCACAGATCAAAGCTGTTTTCCGCGATGTATCAGGGGTCATGTTCGTCTTCACCTTCTCAAAATATCCTGAAACTTCTCCAAACCATCGACATATCGTTCCCACACTCTTCTTAAATCTCTCGTTCGCTTCTACTAACCAATCCAGCAATCTTAGCGCTCCTTTCCCCCAGCTCTCTACCTCCTCAAAGATCTTTCTAAACTCTTCTTTCTGACGATGCATCTCTCCTAACTCTGGCACTACCTCTCGAATGTCTTTTAGCTTCTCTTTTTGCCTCTCTGTTAAGTTCTCTTCTGCTTTTAGCAACGCATACTTACTCTGTTTCATCGCTTCTTTAACTCGCTCCCTCTCCTCTTCATTCTCATTTTCCTCATTCGCTTTGATCACCTTATTTCTCTCCTTATTTAGCTCTTCATTCACCAGCTTCATCACATGAAATCGATCGGCTACAATCTCTGCATCCGGCATCAATTTCTTGACTAAACTTTCGTAGCTCTCACACAGATCGATACTCACCTCTTTGATCTGCTCCAGCACCTCCTTCCCCCATCCTTTCAGCACTTTCTCGATTTCTTCTTGTTTCCGCGATTCCACCAATCCAATCGGGATTTTTCTGTCTAAATCTACTAAGACTACTACAAAATTCTTTTGGCCCTTTCGCAGAGCAATCTCATCAATTCCTAATCGCTTTAATTTCGACACATCAATTTTGATTCTTTTTTTTCCTATGTACTTTATGATTGAGCAAACTTCTTCATCGGTCAGCTGGTTCTGCACAGCCACATTGTGGACATCACTATGCACCACCTGGTTCGTAATCCACTCCATGAATCGGTGCGTGTGTCTGCGTCGCATCCCGATAAAATCAAGGGATTCACTAAAGGGCTTCCCACAGGTCTCACATTTAAACTGCCGACGGTTCACCCTTAAAAATACCGTCCGACCACTCATGCTTAAATCTCGTACCAAGTATCTGTGATTCTGGTGCCGATGCCGACTCACTTGTCCACAGCGAGGACAAGTTGCTTCTTGGGTTTGAGCTTCCACCTGCAACATCAACTCATTGCCTAGAGCAGCATACTGTTTGATCTCAACTCCAGGTAATCCTAGGAGCTCAGTGAGAAGGGGATGCATCATCACAACCTCTTTTTAAGTTTGCTTTAGCATAGTATAGACTATAGAGCCATTAATCGTGCCTCCATATCCCTCGTTCAACCTGATCCTGTCCTATGGTTCACACTCAAGACTGTGATGCTGCTGAAGATCGAGCTTCTCCAGAGCTGATAGAGGAGGTTGAAGAAATTGAAGAGTTTGGCGAGCTGCTCCACTTCACGCTGGTTGGCTATCTGGGTGGACTGATCGTGGGGATCGGGCTGGATGGGATTGGACTATCTCACAATGGCTGGGGTCAGGGCTTGGTGCGAACGCTGGGAGGCGAGGCCGAAAGTCTGTTAGAAGGATCCTTTGTGATTCAAAAGGCATGGCTAGGATCGGGAGCCTCGTTGGCGCAGGCTTATGGCTGGGGCAAATTGTTAGGCATGATCGCACCCTGGATCATTGATGGGGGGAGCCGTTTAATCGGGATCGATGTGTATGGAGTAGAGGGTTTCTACATCCCGTTTTTCTATGCCATGTCGGATCAGATCGGGGCTAACCTCCTAGGTTTTTTCTACATGCGACAACGATCGTCCACAGGGATCCGAGCCATGCAAGCTTATGTCAAATCTCCGGTGATGGTGACAGGATTGGGCATGATCCTCATGGTGCCCTTGGGGTTAGTGATCGCACGGATCTTAGGGTTCAGTCCAATCAATCAGAGTTTGACGGCTCTAGAGGTAATCATGGCCAATCTAGGCTGGTTGCCTCCTGTGGTAGGGATGTTGGCCGAGCGATCGAAACGGGATCTTGATTGAGATCCCCATCAAGGCTAAGCGGAGTCAAAGAGTGATCTGACTCGCTGGTGGAACTAACCCAACCCAGGTTCAGGACATCAAGACAGCACTTGATCTAGCACGAGATCGGTGGGTTGACGCTTGCGGGCCACCCCCACCTTATGAGCTGGGATCCTCTGATCCCTAGGAGTTACGCATTGACAGGAGGAGCAACTTATGCAGGTTGAGCTAACTTGCCTTGGAAATGCTCAGCAATGTACTTTCGTGCCACTTGGAGGTAAAGCTCCCTTTGCACCTCATACCACGACCCGATCTCCTCCTGTACTCTCATCAACTCCAGCTGACAAAAGGCTCACAGCGAACGATAAATATGTGTCTGGATGGCTTCGCTCCTTCTCACCAGAAACTTCCCTAGGTTGCACAGTTGCTTTATAGAGACATCGTTGTGAGGGGAAAGAGATGGGTCAGCAGAGTTTCTGGGACTGGGAAAATCGTCAAGAGAAGCTCAGTCAAAAGAAGCCGTTACTGAATAGACTGAATGAGCTGATACCCTGGAATGAGTTTCGAGCCATTCTAGAGCCAATTTATCAAAAAGTTCGCAAGAGTGATGCTGGCCGGAAACCGATTGATGTCATCATTATGTTTAAGATGCTGATCCTCCAGCATCTCTATAACATTTCCGATCCAGAAGAGGAAAATGAAATGCTCAAGAAAGGGGAGATCCTCAAAGCATGGGAAGAGAAGCCTCGTCGGCTTGCCCAGAAAGACGTTGATGCTCGCTGAACCAGGAAAAATGGCCAAAGTCACTTTGGGTATAAAAATCATATTAGTATCGATAGGAAATATGGCTTTGTGAGGAAATACAAGGTGACAGATGCTGCTGTTTATGACTTGCAGGTGTTGGAAGAAATTCTCGATCCAGACAACGAAGGTGATGAGATTTGGGCAGATAGTGCTTATCGAAGTGAAGAGATTGAATGGGTTTTAGACACGATCGGGTTTGAAAGTGAAATTCATGAGAGAGCCTATCGGAATAGGCCATTAGCGGAAGAGCAAACAGTTCAGAATCAGGAGAAATCGAGGATTCGAGCTAAAGATTCGAGCTAAAGTTGAACATGTTTTTGGAGATTGGGTGACAGCGATGGGAGGGAAACTGATTCGTTCCATTGGAAAGATTTGAGCAGAAGCAACAGTGGGCCTGAAGAACCTAGTTTATAATCTGAAGAGGTATATCTTCTGGAAAACCCAAGAAAAACCTGAGGTAAAGCAGAAAAAATTAGCACCAACTTGAGCAGGGTCTCGAATCAGTTGTAGTTGCTGCATGTCAGTAGGTAGGCTGAAAGTTTTAAATCTAATTTATTTGTGAGTCAATCTGAGATCTGGGCTGATGGCCAGATCTTTTCTGTATATCTGGGGTGTAACAGATAATTAATCGAAGTGCCCCTGAAGCAATCCTTGCCAAAAGTTTCTGGAGCGATCGAGTCTGTTTTGTGCAATACTTTTTCGTTGGAGATCTTAACCTCGCACGTAACCGTTCTTCCTTACCCCAGAGTCCTTGAGGCGATATGCGGATTGCCCTGTTTACGGAAACCTTCTTGCCCAAAGTGGATGGGATCGTCACCCGTCTCTGTCATACAGTGCGTCACTTGACGGCGCATGGGAACACAGTCACTGTAGTGGCTCCTAAAGGCGCACCTCATTGGTTTGCGCGAGCACGAGTCTATGGGATCCCTGGCGTCCCCCTGCCACTCTATCCGGAACTTAAGCTAGCGGCTCCGGGGCCTGCGGTCGGTCGTCTCCTGCAACGGTTTCAGCCAGACGTGATCCATGTAGTCAATCCTGCGGTTTTAGGGTTGGGAGGACTGTATTTTAGTCAACTGATGCGGATCCCTTTGGTGGCGTCCTATCATACGCATTTACCCAAGTACCTGCATCACTATGGGATCGGGTTTTTAGAGGATACGCTCTGGCAGTTATTGAAACTGGGTCATAACCAAGCTAGGCTCAATCTCTGTACTTCAACTGCTATGGTTCAGGAGCTCAGCAGCCACGGGATCGAACGAGTCCGGCTCTGGCAGCGAGGAGTAGACACCAATCTCTTTCACCCCGAAAAGGCTTCGGATGACATGCGGGATCATCTCAGTGGGGGACGCTCGGATCAACTCTTGCTGCTTTATGTCGGGCGTTTGTCGGCAGAAAAAGAGATCACTCGCATCCGCGTTCTGTTAGATCAGATTCCGCAAAGCCGTTTAGCGATCGTGGGCGATGGGCCGGAGCGGAGTAACCTAGAGCAGTATTTTGCCAACCATGATGTTGTGTTCACAGGCTATTTGCAGGGGGAAGCCTTAGCCTCTGCGTTTGCCTCTGCCGATCTATTTGTGTTTCCCTCTCGCACGGAGACGCTTGGACTGGTGCTACTAGAAGCTATGGCGGCAGGCTGTCCGGTGGTTGCTCCCCGATCGGGTGGGATCACGGATATTGTGGATGACGGGCGCAATGGCTATTTGTTTGAACCCAATGCCGATGCTGACTTCGTTCGGGTTGTTCAACAACTGTTAGACGATCCCACGCAACGGAGCAAGATCCGTCAGCACGCTCGTCAGGAAGCGGAACGGTGGAGCTGGTCAGCCGCAACTCAACAACTTGAAGAGTATTACCGGGGAGTGATCACCTCAGCTCTCTGAACCAATTCAGTATATTTGCCGAATTTGAGATGAGTAACTGCGATCCCTTCACCAGATCCTGCAAAACGGATTGAGCAAAATAAGCCAAGAGTTGAGGAGACCTCTCAGCTCAGTTATCAGTTAGAAGCGATCAAATCGACCCTTGCCGTAAGCTCCAGATCACTTGGATCTTCTCAGGGATCTATTGTTCTAAAACACTTTAACGGCATAAACTTAGAATGCTGTAAGGGCTTGAGGTGGATCCTTGTCCCTTGAATGGAA
>CAZONZ010000120.1:0-10074 GCA_964581005.1 uncultured bacterium | reverse complement strand
CATCGATCCCGAAGCATGGATCATCGATCCCGAAGCATGGATCATCGATCCCGAAACATGGATCATCGATCCCGAAACATGGATCATCGATCTTCAAACAGGGACAGTAGATCCCAAGGTATGGAGGATAGGTGCAAAACTCTGGACGCCTATAGATCTTATGTCTTTTAGGTGAGAATTATGACCTGTTTGCGTGTATCCTGCTTAAAGGATCATATTCTCGTGTATCCTGCTTAAAGGATCATATTCTGGAGTAGTGCGTAATGCGTAACATGATGCGGACATATTATGCTGGTGGTAAGCGTCGGGTGATTAGTCAAGCTAGAGGGATTACAGCAGTCCAACAAAACTCCCCTTGCCGCCTAGTTAGCCAGCAAGAGTTACTTCGTTCTGCAGCCATTGATCCAAAGGTTGTAAAGCCATTTCAGTCCACAGGCTGGAGTTTCCACCCAAGGGATCAAGGACTCCATACAAGAGACGATTCTTCATCTCATCCTCCTGCATCTTCTGGAACAGTGTTTCATCGTATTGAAGATCAAGGAGTTCTTCTAGGTACAGATCGATTAATAGTGAGGTTTGTTCCAGATCTAGTAGACTCAGAAGTCTATGCCAGGTTGGAACGTAAAAAGCTGACTGTCTTGAGGAAGCTACGATTTGCCCCTAATCTTGTTGAGGTGCAGGCTCCACCAGAAGCTGACATTCTAGATCTAGCTAACGAGATACCCGATGAGATCGAGGTGATCTATGCTGAGCCTGTTTTGATCTCCGAGATTTCGGCAAGACAGCGATTTGTCCCCAATGATCCTGAATATCCCAAGCAATGGCACTTGAATAACTCACTCCGTAAAGATATTCGGGCTGAACTGGCGTGGGGTAAGCTTGCTAATCAGGGAAGGGGAAGGGGAATTCGGGTTGCAGTTATTGATAATGGTTTTGATATCAATCATGAAGATCTTGTTCCAAATATTGCAGCTGGATCCGGTTACTTTGTCAGTAATGGGCTAGATGCCGAGTTTGCCCAAGACATCACAAACTATCCAATCAGTTCACATGGAACATTTTGTGCTGGGATGGTTGGGGCTAGGGGACACAATGCCATTGGAGTTTGTGGAGTCGCATTTGAATCTGATCTTCTTCTAATTGCCTGTCTTCCGGATCAGGTTGGTTCACAAGTGACGTTAGCTCGCGCGATTGCCTATGCTGCTGATCCTTCACTGGAAGTGGCAGATACTGATCCAAGCCAGGGGGCTGATATCATTGTTTGTAGTCTAGGCCCCTATGATAATAACTACTGGCAGCTGACATCTGTTTTAGCCGATGCCATCACTTTTGCGACAACTCAAGGACGGAGTGGGTTGGGCACACCTGTTTTCTGGGCAGTGAGTAATCGCGAAGGAGCGATCACCCGTGATGAGGTGGTGAGCCGTGATGATGTCATTGCCGTTGGTCGATCGAATCAGAAGGATATTCAGGGTAGATCTGCTTTTGGTGCAGGTCTTGACTTCTTAGCCCCAGGGGTTGAAGTTTACAGCACAAGACTGGGTAATGCCTACGGATCTGGAACTGGAACAAGCTATGCTGCTCCTTGTGCAGCTGGTGTTGCTGCACTAATGCTTAGTGCTTATCCCCAGCTGCCTCGGAGTGAGATCCAACAAATGATGCGGGAAACTTGCGACAAAATTGGGAAGGGCGCAAAATATGATCAGCGTGGGTTTAACAAGAACTATGGTTTTGGCCGGATCAATGCAGAGAAAGCTGTTGCAAAGGCATTAGAGTTGCAACGAGGAAACGGAGGATATATAAGCCGAGGAAATGGAGGATATTGATCAGTTTAGCGAGCAAATTAGTTCCACGTTATAGTGTACTCACCTCCAAGAAGTGGTGTATTTGTCGAATAGGAAAATAATATTCTGTTATCAAATCCTGAGGTAAGGTCTAGTTTTGTTGATAATGCCCCATGTCTAGGTGATTGAAGATACAGCCTTGGTCGCTGAGTAAAGGCATCTTGCTGATCAAACTCAATCCGCATTTCGAATTGACTAGTCTTTCTAAATATCTGACATCTATATTCTTTAGTTTTACGAATGCAATCGGTCTCGATTCTAATTTGAAATTCACCTTGATCTTTTGTAATTTTATACTGAAACCAAATCATCCATTCAACAAATTTTGGATCGCTGCCATGTTGGATCTCTCGCTTACAAATGTCCTTTACTTCGTATTCATCATTATTGATTTTAATATAGGCTTTAAGGGTGCATTCTGTACCATCCAGCCAGTTCTTACGTTTTTGCCAGACAAGGTGATTAATGTCCGCTAAGGGTAATAGAGTCCAATCAGTCTCCTCCTTATGCCGATATTGATCTGTGTTCTCAGTTTTTGATACAACCAATTTGTCAATCCATTTATCAATATTCCAAGATCCGCTAGATTCACTTGTTTGAGGTTGTTCCTTATAGGCAAGAGACGATTTATCAATATTCCAAGATCCGCTAGATTCACTTGTTTGAGGTTGTTCCTTATAGGCAAGAGACGATATTATGTAAGTAAATGGAATCACGATAAGACTAACTATAGTAGTTGGCATAAAGTCAAGTAAAAAAGACTTAAGACTCATTAAAAGATCCTCTTCTTGACCAGGATTAAAATTATCAAAAACTGCTACGTAGACAAGCACAAAAAAAACGGCGGCGAAAAAGAAAAGAATACCAAGAATGGCTTTATCCTGGATATTTGTAAGTTC
Source organism: uncultured bacterium (assembly GCA_964581005.1). Taxonomy (GTDB): domain Bacteria; phylum Cyanobacteriota; class Cyanobacteriia; order Thermostichales; family Thermostichaceae; genus CAZONZ01. Next base: position 7,331 of record CAZONZ010000120.1, on the reverse strand, counting down.
TTGGTTGTTAAACTTAATATTGTTACGGGTGAATAGCCAATATGAACATGGAGATGCCAACAGAAGAGCAACTGTATTTGGTATAAGAGAAACAAAAAGATTACCATGTGTATTTGTGGGACTTACATCTTGCAAATAAAGGAGTTGAATGAGCAAAAGGCAGAAACTGGCAATAACCGATATCCAAGATAGAACTACTTGGGTTTGTTTCTCAGTCATAATGAGTTACCTTGGAGCTTGCGAACATCAGAACAGTAACCTCACGTCACACTGTGGGTCAACAGAATTAACCATTAGAACTAATAGTACCTAATAGTACCTCTGGATGTAAACAGGATCAAGAACCATGTTTTCAGATCTATGAGGATCCAGCTATCTGGAGGTAGAGGTTGGATCGATTTCAGCACAAATTTGATCAAGAGCTTGGCGATAGACTCGTGTAATATTAGCGATGTATTCAGGTGTTTTCAACCGACTCTCGATCTTGAGACTAGCGATCTCTTTCCGCACCAATTCCAGCAACACATCTAGGCCACTCAGATCTTGAGGACTTAGCAGATATTTTCGATTGCCTAAGGGAACCACTTGACCATCAGCAATTAGGTCATAAGGCATCCGGCAGGCTTGGGTACACTCACCTCGATTGGCACAGATCGGCCTCCCAACGCTTCACTCGTCAGACATTGACCCGAATAGGCAACACACAAGGCTCCGTGAACAAAGATCTTTAGGGGCAGACTAGAGTCGCTCTCTTGAGTTTGGTGTTGGATCTTGATTTGGATCTTGATGAGGTATACCAGAGAGACATGGGATGACTGAAGGATCCCATGCTCCTGCTTAAGAGTTTTTGCTGGGGTTGTCTCGTTGGATCACATAATCCATCAAGCGATCGAGGCGATCGACGGCAGCTTTGAGCGACTGGGTTTCTTCGCGGACTTCGATCACGACGTCCATGAGCCGCTCGATGTTGGCGGTTAAGCGATCAATGCTACGGAAGGTTGAGTCCGCTAGATGTTCGACGGCATCAGCAAGACGGAGTAGTCCCGATTCAAGTTTGTCGTTGGTCATGGAGATCTTCCTGAGAATGGTAAGCAAAGTAGGGGCTAGGGTCGATCCGAGGAGTGGCAATCCGGGGGAGATTCAAGGTTGGCCCGATCTAATAAATGGGAATGTCAACTGATCGGAGAGATGGGACAGGGGATCCCCTAAGCAAGATCTGCGAGGATCATGTTTAGCCTACCGCAAAGTTGAACTCTTGATCCTTAGATCGCTTCTTAATCAGGATCTTCGAACATCTTAGGCATCATCAACTCATCCCTTAAGCCTGATCACGGCCAACCAAGAGTGCAACGGGAAAATGCTTGAGGGCCTCGCCGATCATGATCGTTTCTGTCATAGTTAGATCCTGGCCGGTTAAGGTATTGATCCAGGCTTCTGGCATTTTCGACATCACCTCAAGATGCGTGTCTCCCCAAACAGATTCTCCCAGGGGATAATTGCCGGGACTAACCAAATCGGTGAGGAAACGAGGCACAATCACAACAATCGTAGTCTGATCGTAACGTCGGGCAAAGCAAAGAACATGATCTTTATGCTCGCCTTCTACATCAACAGGTTCGTAGAGACCATAGTGAAACACATCCAAATGCTGATTCCGAGTGGCGAGTGCTTGAGCAATCAAGAATAGCTTTAAACGTCCATCTTGAGGTTGCGACATCAACTCCGAGATCAGCTCCAAAGGCTCCGTTTGAAGACGCTGCTTGATCTCTTGCAAATACATCATGCGCTTCTCAAAATCAACGGGGCGGCGATTATCCGGATCGACCAAACTCAGATCCCAGAGCTCAGTACCTTGATAGAAGTCTGGGACTCCAGGTGCAGTAATATTCAATAAGGTTTGGGAGAGGGAGTTCAAGATCCCATAGAAGGCGATCTTAGACTGCAACTGGTGTAGCTGCTTCAGAAACTCATTATCCTCAGATCGCTGTAAAATTCGATCGGTAAAGGCAATATAGCCATTTTCATAGTCTGAATCAGGTTGTAACCAAGCTGTGTGAACTTTGGCCTCCCGAACAGCTTTGATAATATACTCCTTGATCCGGCCTACAAAGCGATCATATTCTTCATCGGCAAAGGGAAAAGCCCCGATCAAAGTTTGATACAGAAAATACTCATCGTTGGCATCGGGGATCACTTGATTATTGACCGACTCTTTATGGACAGAATTCAGTTTTTGCCATGCTTTCACGTGGGCTTCCCATTCATCTGGGATCTCAGAGATCACATTGAGTCGAGCTCGAATATCCTCACTGCGCTTGGTATCATGAGTTGAGGTTGCGTTTAATGCATGAGGCCAATAGTCTTTTTGATGCTGACAGAAATTGTGAAACGCTGAAACCGAGATCCCGCCTTGAGAAGGTTTGCCGCCAACCTCATTGAGAGATAGCAGCCGATTATAGACATACATTAAGGTGTCTTCAACTCCTTTAGCCATCAGTGGACCTGATAGTTGCTGGAATTTCAAGGCAAAGTGCAGCCATTGAAACTTCTCTTCTTCAGACAAGATCTCATCGAAATCCAGCAACAGGATCCGCTCAATAAAATTAAGTTCATTCAACAATTGTGGAATCCGAGCTTTAGCCCTCCGGATCGCTTCTTCAACATAGTTCCGATCCCGTTGATTGAGTTTGCCTTCTAAATCCACATAGGTCCGGTAAACTGGAAACAACGCTAGTACTTCTTGGATCGCCCGCTTCAATCCATTCAGGGTAAAGTCCCGACCATAGCGGTAACGGCGTGCAATTCTTTTAAGCAGATACGCCAAATTCTGAATATCACCGGCTAAGTTGGTATCAACGATCAGTTGCTTCTTCTCCGTGACCAGCTCTTCGTAAGGCGTATCCAGTCCAGTAAAATTGGTATAGATCTCAGTTAAACGGCGATAATGTTCACGGCGACAAAACAGACCATTTACTGAATTCAGAAAATCATAGCCTGAAGTACCCTGGATCGGCCATTCACGCGGCAGTTCCTCAAATTTAGCAAAATATTCTTGCTCCAACTCCAGGATCTTCTCAACCACAATGTAGGTATCACCTACCTTTTCTCGCAACCGCTCCAGATACCGCGTCGGATCATATAATCCATCCACATGATCGATCCGTAAGCCTGTGATTTTACCTGAAGTAACCAAATCTGTGATCAACACATGGGTAACATCAAGTACCTGCTGGTCTTCGATCCGCAGCGAGATCAGTTCGTTGATAGTGAAGAAACGGCGATAGTTAAGCTCTTCAGCTCCAACCTTCCAGAATGATAACCGAAAATATTGTTCAGACAGCAAATTATCGAGTGGATCGAAGCTTTCAGGATTTCCTGCTTCCCCATTAAAGTAGGCAATATTTTGATCAATAAAGATCTTGATCTGGGGATTGTTTTGATAAAGCTCCCATAAAAGAGACTTCACAAAAATTGCTTGATCCCGACGCTGATCATTGAAGATCTTGGTTGCACTTGCTGGACTTTCCTGGATCTGCAAGACTGTACCAGAAGCTTCCGAAGCAACCTGCTTGGCCGACTTTTCACTGGGAAGGGTTTGAGGTGATTGAGAGTCAGGATCGATGACAGAGCTCGTAATCACAGAATCAGGAAAGCCAACATTTTTCAGAATGTACAAGATACCCAGTAACTTAATAAAATCAGGATGATCCCGACCAATAGCCTGTCGCAGTCGATCGAGATTGTGAGCGATCACCTCTGCATAAGTCCCAATCCGAAGCGGGATGTTGACGTCATAATAATTAACCCGTATCCCCGATTCGTCATAGCTAATCTGGATCTCGCCCTTTTCCAAGCATCGACTGTAAAAATCACCCAGCAATGGAGTCAAAACCTTGCCCTTGATATCCTCATAGGGGTGCTCCCAATCAATATCGAAGTAATCAAAATATTCAGAATCTCGACCATACTCCAGCACATCCATTAAGAATTGATTCTGATCATCGTAGGCCATATGATTAGGAACAATATCCTGGAGCCAACCCATGTCTCGCTCTTGCAGATCAGCCACCAACGTATCAAACATGGCTTGGGATCCCAATTCTGGGTTGATCTGATTTGGATCCACCACATCGTAACCATGCTTGCTACCTCGCCGTGCTTTGAAGATAGGAGAAGCATAGAGATCAGAAATCCCCAATTCTGATAAGTAAGGGACAATCTTGCGGCACTCGCTAAAGTCAAAGTCTGAGTTGAATTGAACTCGGTAGGTCGCAGCTGGAATACGCATAGGGAACCTCGTAAGGCGTGATCAGACGTGGGTAACTAGAGTAGAACGAACAAGGATTTCGAGATGAGTGAAAAGGGTGCGAGAGGATCTCAAGCTAGGGAGTTACATAGAGAACAGCATGTTGAGGCTGGAGTGGAATTTTGATCCCAACGTCCAAGTTGGGCGGAGCCAGTGATCCCGGCCCTAACCATTTTGGATCTGCTGAGTCTAAACAGTTTTTCCAGGAGAGCGCAGGCAAACTTGGGATAAATTGCGTAGGCTGATCAGCAAAGTTTAGAACTAAAAAAGCTTGATTCTCTCCTTGCCAACGGCGCAAGATCAAGATCTGGCTGGATTCAATGGTCGTGATTTCCATGGCTTGCCGATCTCGTTGTTTCAAAGCTGGAATTTGAGTACGGAGCTGCAGCAAATGCTGATAAAAAGACCAAAGCATGGAGTGTTTTGAGTTGGAAGAATTGGAAGAACTGGTTTGTGTCTGGAGATCCCAATTCAGTATAGATCGCTGGAAGGTTTCAAGACTGGCAGCATCAGGGGGTTCACCGGATCCGTAAAATGTTGCAAATTCACGCTTTCGTCCAGCTCGAACGGCTTCAATCAGATCGGGATCGCCATGATCGATAAAGTACTGAAATGGAGCTTCTTCTCCATACTCCTCACCCATAAATAAAAGCGGAACATACGGTGATAGTAGAACGGTTACTGCTGCAAGTTTTAAGCCCTCCAAAGACGTCAGTTGAGATAGACGCTCACCCAGCAAACGATTGCCCACTTGATCATGATTTTGAATACAAACCACGAACTGATCCGTCGGTCGATCACTGGGATCATTGCCGTGATGACGCTGGCGATAGGCTGAATAGTCCCAAGTATAAGCGAACCCTTGCTGCATGACTTTAGCCAGATCCTCAATCTTGCCGTAATCCTCGTAGTAACCAGACCGATCCTTCGTCAGCAGTGTGTGGAGAGCATGGTGAAAATCATCGCTCCATTGGGCCTCCATGCCGTAGCCCCCCCGATCGCGTGGCCGGATGACTCGTGCATCGTTAAGATCACTTTCAGCGATCAACGGACAAGCTCGTCCCTGCGCTGTAGCAAAATCGGCAACAGCTTCTCCCATTTCTGCTAAAACATGCTTCGCCCCAAAGTCATAGATCGCGTGGATCGCATCTAATCGCAATCCATCCATGTGATACTCACGCAACCAAAACAAAGCATTCTCAATAAAAAAGCAACGGACTTGATCACTGTTAGGTCCATCAAAGTTGATCGCATTGCCCCAAGGAGTATGGTAGTGATCCGTAAAATAAGGACCAAAATCATGAGTATAATTTCCCTCTGGACCCAGATGGTTATAGACAACATCCAGGATCACAGCTATCCCCACTTGATGGCAAGCATTGACCAGCTGTTTCAACCCATCCGGCCCACCATATGAATTCTGAACGGCATAGGGATAGGTCCCGTCATAGCCCCAATTCCGCTGACCTGGAAACTGCGCAACAGGCATGATCTCAAGGGTGTTGATCCCCAAATCAAGCAAGGTAGACAAACGGGGGATAATTGCCTCAAAGGTACCTGCAGGGGTGAAGGTGCCCACATGCAGCTCGTAGATCACCATGTCAGTTAGTGCAATGCCTGACCAAGAGTGATCCTGCCAGTTAAAGGATTGATGATCAACAACCTGGGATGCTTGATGAACCCCTTCCGGTTGGGAGTGAGAAGCAGGATCAGGGCGCAAAATCGTGTGATCGCCGTAGTGGAGCTCGTAGAGGTAGCGAGTTCCAGGGGCCACATCCGCGACATGAACTGTCCAGTAGCTATGATCTTGTTGCTGCATCGGGATCGAGCGAGGATCAGCAGCTGTGGGATCCAACAGTTGCAGGGAAACTGACTCAGGCCGAGGAGCCCAAACGGTGAACTCACACCCTCCATTACCGTGATACGTGGTACCTGGCTTCATCGATCAACCTCGCTCATTTGCGCCAACCGTGACGTCCGCCTCTACATTAAGCTGAACAGCACAAGGATATCAGGATAGCACGGAGTTCTCACAGTCCTGATCATCCCCCGTAAAATGTAATCCGCTCGGCAAGACCTTGGTGAGAGTGCCCATCGCTCCCTGTGCTGCAGCGAAGCCTCATATCTCTGTTTGATCTGAATATTGCCAACCGAAGCGATCAGAGCGAATCCGTAATGGGTAATATAGATCAGTGTCTCCTTAACAACGCCAACTCAAAAAACTTGCTTTGCATGGAGTTGAGCATCCAAACATTTGAAAATCTGTAAGTTTTTGCCGTTGAGCTGCTATGCAATCCTCCACACCAACTGTTCAACCTTGCTTGGATCATCCCAACGGGTCCACTTCAGCTCAAGATCTTGATGTTTCCTTGAACTACTGGATCGATCATTTAGCGGGGATTCCAGCCGTTTTGGAGCTGCCAACTGATCATGCTCGTCCCGCCTTACCCTCAAACGATCGCCAAAGTCTTTCCTGGTCTCTGCCTCAAACCTTGATTGATCAACTTCAACTCATGAAACCGGATCCAACTCTCCCCTTAGCAACACTTTTCTGTACAGCCTGGATTATCTTACTTTATCGATATACCCATCAATCTGATCTTGTTATCGGATCTATTCTCAGTGATTTTAATTCTCGTGAATATAGTAACCAGCCAGCACAAACAGACTCTTTCTTATACTTTCTACCCATCCGATCCCAGCTGAATGACGAGATGAGTTTTTCGGATCTGTCCATGACAACCCATCACCTGATCCAACAGGCTCAATCTCATGACAATTTTGATCTCATAACTGTACTTCATACGCTCGGACTAAGCGCTGATCCCAGTTATCATCCAATCTTTCAAGTTGGCTTTCAATGTAACCTTGATTACGATCGAGGTTCTGCAAATTTCAATGGCTCTGGTCCTTCTCTCGATTTGGTTTTATCAATCCAAACCTTAGCCTCTGCAGCACCTAACTCTCAATCTGATCAACTGCAAGCCAGCTTCATATATGATCCTTATTTGTTTAATCCTGCCAC
>CAZONZ010000119.1:3594-10115 GCA_964581005.1 uncultured bacterium | reverse complement strand
GGGGCTTGTATCCCATTATTTTTGGTCAGAGCTGCTCCCTTTATTCCATACCCACTTGTTGATAGAAAAAGATCTTACCGGGCATGGTTCGCTGAGCTAAAGCATAGGTCTCCTGTTGGTTACGACCCACAAAGCACTTGCCTGTTTTGGGCTCGATTGCAACATACCAACCCGAATATTGAGGATCCAGGATCGGTTTGGACAGATGGTAATACATCCACCCCGCCCGCTGAAAATCAGACAGGGGAGGAATTCTGTCCTGCGGATAACTTTGATGGGCATGAGTGGCTAAGGTGGCCGCCACTGATCCGATCAACTCCGATTGGATCACAGGTTTGGTGAGATACTGATCAGATCCCAGCCTCAACCCCAGTCGAATATCGTCTGGCTGCGTTTTAGAGGTCAGAAACAGGAATGGAATTTTAGTGGTTAATGTATCTTGCCGCAAGGTTTGCAAAATCCCATAACCATTCAGCCCTGGCAAATTGATGTCAGACACGATCAAATCCGGTTGTCTTTGCCGTGCCAAACGAACCCCCTCCCACCCATCAGCAGCTTCAACAACATGGTAGCCTTCCTTGCGCAGAAGCTTCTGGATATAGCTCCGGATCGGTCGTTCGTCCTCAATCACCAAAATCTGTTTCATGATCAAAACCTTTATCAGCACCACTCGTTGGGAACAAAAGGGAACTCAATCTGAGGGAGACGAAAACGTGGCAACTTGTCGATCAACCACCCCTCCATCATGAAAGACAACCGCAGGCAATTAATCACGGGTTTGACTGATTTTTCCCAGCTAAACCTAAGCATATGAGCGGTTTTCTTCCATACCGTAAACCCAGCCTAGATCACGGACATTGCGCCAAGCCTCTGTGACTCTACCCAGGTTCAGCAGAATCTTGATCCCCTTAAAATCGGCCAGAAACCGAGAGATCACGGAAAAACAGATCAAAATCTATTCTGACTTCAAGGATCGCTCCATCAAAGCTGCGACGGCCTGTTGAGGTGAGATCTGCTGATCGAGCAAACGACACACTTGCTGGCCAATCGGCATCGGAATGTGCTCCTGCTCCGCCAAATCAACGAGAACATGAGCTGTATTAATGCCTTCAGCAGTTCCCTCGATCGAGCCCAACATCTGATCCCATCTTTGCCCTTGGGCCAGACGGTAGCCCACCTGATAATTGCGGCTCAGGGAACTATTGCAAGTTGCCAACAGATCCCCAAGGCCCGACAATCCAAAAAACGTTTCTGCCCGTGCCCCCAAATGGGTTCCCATCCGGATCATCTCTGCTAATCCACGAGTGATCAAGGCAGCTTTAGCATTGGTCCCCAACTGCAACCCATCACATACTCCAGCAGCAATAGCGATCACATTTTTTAGGCTTCCCCCCAGTTCAACTCCCAACGGATCAGGGCTGGTATAGATCCGAAACCGATCGGACGAGAGCGCTTTTTGAACAGATGTCGCTGCTGGTGTCGAGTGACTGGCAACAACCGTGGCGGCAGGCAAGCCTTGTTGGATCTCTTTAGAAAGATTTGGCCCAGACAGCACCACAACTGGATGATCTGGAAAAGCTTGTTGCCACAGCTGGACAGGAGTTTGGAGGGACTCTGGATCCAGTCCTTTGGTAGCGCTCACCACGATCAGATCCTTGGGCAGATTGAGTGTCTGCAGTTGCTGGATCATGGGCAACACACCTGGCATCGACACTGCCGAGATCACGATCTGAGTATCCACGAGGTGATCCGCAAGAGATTCCGGGCTGGATCGACCCCAAAGGCGAACGGAATGATCTTGCTGAATGGCTAAATGGGCCAGGGTTTGTCCCCAACGGCCATTGCCGATCACAGTGATGGTAGCAGCTGACGATATCGAATTCATACAAACGAAGCGGGTGATCAGCTGGTAGCTTGATCCAGTAGCAGAATGAGATCAAAGCAGAGATCTTAAGTGAGACAACCCCTATCATCCCAAATGAAGAGGCTAGGAACACAATGTAATGTATTGTTCCACAGGGCCATTGGGTAACCAGCAATCCCGTATTGTAGTAGGGTAGCTCGATCAAAGGATAGAACATATCAATGGAAACATATCCTGCTAATACAATCCCCCTGCTGCCGATCCTGGTGTTGGGAGTTGGCTTTATCGCTGCAGTTGTGCTTGGATCAATTGCCTGGTTTAATGCCAAGCGCCCAGCAGGTTGGGAAGATTCAGAGCGGCCTAGCTATGTCCCCAAAGTTGGCGAGAGTGATCCAGCTCAGCCCTCAGCCTCCTCAAATCAGAGGGATGCTTGAGCCCAGGACTGGAATTGACTTCTCGCACCCGATCTCTCCTGGTGATGGGTCAGGATCCACACCCGGAGGGATCGTCAACAGACTGTTCAAGGGAACTTTTTTAAGCGTTCTATTCGTTCTATTCGTTTTTCTCCAGACGCAAGTGATCTGACCATCTGTAGAACCTTGAGCTAAATCAGGATCTGGATGTGGGATCAAGACGCTGCGACTTCGGTTGCAAGAGCTGTTTCGCTTGGATCAGCTGACTCTACACCATCTGAGTGGGAGGTGGAGTTGGAGGGTTGCTCGATCAAGCTTGTGATCAAGGACTGAACCGCATCAACATGGGAAGCACTGGTGCTAGAGGCTGCTACATAGTGATCAACGGCGGTGCTGAGTTGATCTAACTGCTGCTGCAGATTGCTGATCTGGGCCTGCTCCTGGGTCAACATCTCGTTTCGCTCCTCCAGATGGCCTAGCGTGCGTCCGAGATCGTGAAAGCGCTCCCGCAGAGAGGCTTCTTCTGCATCCAGTTGCTGGCGTTGTTGGGTGAGATTTTGCTGCTGCTGAGCTAAGCTCTCCTGCTGAGTTTTGAGCGTTTGCTGCAATTTCTGGATCTGAGCTTCCAGCTGATCTTTTTGATCCTGTTGGGCCTGCTTCTGCTCTTCCAGTTGGGCTACTAGGGGGCCAATGTCTACTGTTGGAAGCTGGGGCAAAAAGCCAACACTGGGATCACCCTGCAGCTGTTTCAGTTTGGTCTCGTGACGGGTTAGTTCTTCAAACTCCTCACGGACATTTTCCTCTTGAGGCAAAACCGTCTCTTCTAACGCCACGATCGCTGACTGCTCGTAGTCAATGTCCATCTCAATATCAAACTGATCATCGAGTGAGGCCGTTTGCAATTTCTCCTGCAATTCTTGAAGCTTTTGCCGGTGTTGATCCAACTCAGCTTGTTGTTGCTTCACCTGAGCGGATCGCTGCTCATACTGCCGCCGCAGGTTTTCCACCAATTGGCTGAGTTCCTCAATGGACATCGTGGGTTCAGCCTGCTTCTTGTCAACCCCACTGGCCTCAATAAAGTCATAGTCCTGGGTGAGCTGGTACGCCCTGCTTGTGATCGAGTCCTGCAGTTGCATCTGCTTGACCAGAGTCTGGAGCTGAGCTTGCTGGATCTGGACTGATGCTTGCTGAGCCTGATGCTCTCCCTGGGCTTGCTCTAGAGTTGAACTGGCTTGCAACCACTCTTGCTGCCGCTGTTGCCATGCTTGTTGGGCCTGATCGAACTCAGCACGTTGGGCTTGAGCTTGAGCCTGCTCTGCCGCCAGCTCGGTGAGGGCCTGTTCCACAGCCTGTTGGCGCTGCTGGAGCTGATCGCGCAAGGTTTGGAGTGGGGTCTGCGGATCGTGATCAATCTGCAATTCCTGGTGGATCTGGTGGATCAGATTTTGGAGTTGAGCAGCCTCTTCGTCCCCGATCCGACTGGATTGCTCAACTTCGATCAAGCGGGCTTGCAGGGTTTGTTCCAGTTGATCGAGCGTTTCCTGTTTGCGGTTTAGTTCTTCCCGCTGCTGACCCATGATCCGTTGCTGTTCAGCCAGATGGGTCTCTTGCGTGGTGATCTCTTCTTCTTTGGCCGTGAGAGCTTTGCGATCCGACTCCAGGGTCTTGTACTGCTCATAGAGTTGTTGGATCTCTTCTTCTTGGGATTCGAGCTCCATCTCCCGCCGATTCAGCTCCTGGCTTTGGAAGGTGAGAGATTGCTTCCAGGTTTCGATCTCTTCTTCTTGGGAGCGGGCTTTCTCCTGGAGGCGGCTAAAATTTTGCAGGTAGGTGACCAGTTGCTTCGCCGCTTCATTCATGCGGGTGACCTGGCGGTTGCCACTGACTTCCGCCAACACCAAAACCCCTGGACCTAGACGCCCAGCTTCCTGAGCAGCCTTACCATCCAGAGCAATCGACTCTTCATTCACCGCCGTCCAGCTTTCTTGCTGCTGCTTGGCAAGCAACAACAGCATGGGTTTTCCACCCAACATCCCCACTGGCTTGTCAATCTGACCTAGATACAGCACGCCGCAACTCCCTACAACAGCAAAAGATCCCTAGCTTTAACCTAACGTAAGATCCAGAGGCTGTTAGGCTCTAACGCAACCCCAATCCACCTGATGATTCGGGCCTAGTTCTTCGGGTCTAATTTATAGACTACTCTACAGGGTCTCTGACGTCCTCTACTACTACCCCTGAGGCAAGATCATAGTAGATGAAACTCGATGCTAAGCTTCCATCACCGAGATCCAGGAAAATCCTACCCAGTTGGACCGTTAAGACACACAAGAACCCTAAGCGATCTGTAATGGATCGAGGTTTTAGATGGGCAAAAGACCTTGAGCTGTCTAAGCTACCTCCTGTAACAAGAAGACCGTAGCATAGATCCTGACTTGTGGGAAAGAACCTGAGTCAGTGTTGGAGATGGCAGCCAACTCATGGCTCTACCTTGTCCGTTGGCCTCTCGGATAGCGCTGGGCTTACACGTTCTCTGCTTTATGATGATGACTCCCCTGGATCGAGAACCATTCCCGAAAATAAACCTCTAGGATAGCGGGCAAATACGCTGAGAGGTCAAGTGATCGAGATCACAAAAAACCAGTGAGGATCATCACAACCCCCAACGCCAAATGAGAGCACACTAAGCGTCAGGGGTTGAATGCGTTGTCGATTGGTAACGGTATCAGCTCACTAACAGGGAACACTAACTCGCTGGTAGTCTGTCACACGCTACCAGCCTTTCTCATGATCATATAGGGATTATACTCCCTAGACCACTCTCTCGAAAAGATTTTTTTGGCAAATCTAGATCTTTACGTATGGATAGCGGTGGTTTTAGCACATTCCAACCGCTCTGATCAGCATGACTGAACCTTGAGGGACGGGGATTGTCAAGGTTAACGTTGCACTATAGAAGATCAGAAGAAGATCAGATCTGTTAATTCCTTGCAACGGGAAGAGTCGTTGAGAAGCCTATCAATCCCTCAAACTACAATTTCAGATTAATAGGATCAAAAAAATAAACTTTGGTGATCTCGAACAGTTTCTAGAATTTCTTCAGGAGATTGAGCTTCAACTACTCCAACCAGGTTGAGAGCTTTTGCAAAAACTCTTGGGCCATCTTGGAAATGCGTGTCATGGGGTAGGACAATTTCAATGGGCTTGCCATTGTCATCAAACCCTTTTTGGAAAATACGGATCTTAGGGTTACCAACGGTGACTTCTTGCCAATTGTGTCTTAACAAGTAAGCAATCACAGGATCAAGACTCAGATCTCGCAAATCAGGATGATCGGGCTGAATGTACTGCATGGTTATGGTTCACCCTTCTGTGTGCTGTGTAGTTATCATAACTATTCGCGATTAGATCAAGTGTTATTCTAGACATGAGTGCTAGTTTGGTCAAGCCATTAGATAAGATGATTAGCCATAATGATCCATGATCATCGTCACGAACGTGCAAATCGACTGGATGCCATTAGCGATGATGGTTTGACTCACGATATCGTCCTTAAGATAGGTGGATCGCTGCCCACCAAGTGTATTCAGCCATTCTATGGATCAATAGTTCCAAGGCCACCCACTGTCTCACGAGGTAAGCTAAGATCCAACGATCCTGGGAAGCCAAGAGAACCCATCCTGATCTCTTGAGCACTGTTTCCATTCTCCCGGACAGCTTGAGCCATTGATCTGAGCCATCTCTAGCCTTATGTCTGCGATCCAAACCCCGTCTGCTCCGACGTCATCCCCCCTGCCTTTCCTGGCAGACTCCTCTCGACCTGATCCGCAAGGTCGCTTTGGCCCCTATGGGGGTCGCTTTGTGCCGGAAACGCTGATGAGTGCCTTGACCGAACTGGAAGCGGCTTTCCTGAAACACTGGCACGATCTCGATTTCCAGACTGAATTTCAGACTCTACTGCGCGACTTTGTGGGCCGTCCCAGCCCACTTTACTTCGCTGAACGCCTGACCCAACACTACGGTGGAGCTCAGATCTATCTCAAACGCGAAGATCTCAACCATACCGGAGCCCACAAGATCAACAATGCCGTTGGACAAGCGCTTCTAGCTGTGCGGATGGGTAAACGCCGGATCATTGCGGAAACCGGAGCAGGACAACATGGTGTAGCAACTGCGACCGTGTGCGCCCGCTTTGGGTTAGAGTGCGTGATCTACATGGGATCACTAGACATGGAGCGACAGGC
>CAZONZ010000119.1:0-3494 GCA_964581005.1 uncultured bacterium | reverse complement strand
GCAGGACTGGATTATCCAGGTGTTGGACCCGAACATTGTTACTTGAAAGACGCCGGACGAGCGGAATACTACAGTGTTACGGATGATGAAGCCATTGAAGCGTTACTGACGTTGGCACGACTGGAAGGGATCATTCCCGCCCTAGAAACTGCCCATGCTCTGGCCTATCTAGAGATCCTGGCCCCGCAGCTGCTTCCCGATCAACGGATCGTGGTGAACTGTTCCGGTCGAGGCGATAAAGATCTCAACACCGTGCTGCAATACTTAGAGGCACAAGGACGATCTTTTCGTTAAAATCTGCCAAGCTGTCTCTCGCATTGGGTTCTTTAACCCTGCCTCAGGTCAGTCCAGCCATTTTCTCGTTTTGGGGAAACCGCTGAGCGACTGAGGATGAATGTGGATGATCTTTTTCTTGAGATCGACTTAAACCCGTGCTCTTGTCGGAACCTGCAATGACTCTCGAACCCAAACCGCCCCGCCTTCTCCGTCCTACTCCACCCCGGCGTCCTGCAGAGGCTCAATCCACCCCGGCCAAACCCCAGAAGGGATCCGTTTCCCCACCTCGCCCGCCCGCCCCGCACCAAGATTCAGATTCCACCCCTGATCCCCAATCGGAGTCAGCCGATCATACTCAGCCAGCTGATCCAGCCAAGCATACCGATCACACCGATCAACTGCCTGAATCTGACTCTACGGAAACCAGTCAAGAGGACGCAACTCGCCTCCATCCGATCCCTCCTCCAGGCGATGCAATGCAATATCGGGCCATCGGTTTGATCGAAGGCCAATACTTACCTTCGGCTGAGCAGTTTACTCGTGGGGTGCTCAAAACATCAGATGGCACGATCCTAGATGCGGTGTTGCTGGGTCGGATGATCAATCTCACCCGCAAATATTTGAAAACTGATCAGGATTATCTCTGGGTGGTCTATCCCCGGACTCGTGAGCAGGAGCAACATTTACACGTCCAGATCATGGGTGTTTGGGCTCCGGAAGAAATGGGTCAATCACTGCCACCCCAGTCTAACCTCCAGATCATTCCCAATATCTTCTCGATCCGGGGTGAGGTGGTCTTCCAATCTCAGGATCAAGGGTTCATTATTGTCAAGATCCGTCAAGTCAATAAAAAAGATCCGAAGGGTAAACCGCAATCCTTTAAGCTGCGGTTAGAAGGAACCTTGGAAGGCAAAGGGGTTGGAACCTTTTGGGATCTGCAGGTGCAGCGACGGGGTTCAGCGCTCCAGATTGAAACGGCGACTCCCATCGCAGCGATCCCGAAATCTCCACCTCGGCCTCGCAAGCCGCAACGCAAGCCCAGACCCAAAGACGGGGAAGCTCCTGTAGGCAACTTCAGCAAGCCCCAACGCCGCAAACCGAATGAACGATCTGGGCCTGACGGAGCCTTTGAGCGATCTGATCGATCCGACCGGCCTGTTGTTCGGGAGCGTCCTCAGCTCCGTCCTAAGTCCCCAGAGAAGAAGCGCAAAGAGTAGAGATCCCAAATTCTTGCGGGAAGTCCTCTATCTTGAGACCCTGAACCAGCTACACTGTCTAGGGATTAAACTATCCAAGTCGGCTTGGGTTTGATCATCAGGTCATGATAGGGGGCCGAGGATCATCGTACCTATCATGTGAACGTTGCCCTCTCTTGAAGATTGCGAGGTTGGTATGGTCCGATCCTTTCATATGCATCGTTCCTGGGATCCAGCAGTCACGGATCGCTGCTTTCATCCTGCTGGGTGGCTGCAACGGATCGTCGTCGTGTTTAGTGTTGTTGTGATCGTCTGGATGAGTAGTGGCTGGATGAGTGCTGCTAGTGCTGCTGAGCCTGTGCGTTTGGGAGATGATATTCGTTTAGTCCGAGGATCGGCTCACCAGATTCAGGAGGGATCCCAGAGTCGGATCGCGCTTGAGGCTCGGAGCGGATCTGAGGCGGTGACAGCTGTGGCAAACAAGCGAAACCGAGTTTACCGGATCGACATCCATAGCACTGCTCAGGAGGCTCCAGATCCACAAGAGTATTTGGGAGACTATGCCAGCTTTGCGCAAGAACAGGTGGCTGTGTTCCCCCTCAAGGGTCGGATCGTGCGCTATCACCAAGGTGATCGAGCAGCAAGCTGGAGTGTGTTTGGCATGAGTGGCAACTTCTCCGCCGAAGCATTGAGTGAAGATCTAGCGGTAGTTGAATAATTAGACTTAGTTTTGAGCGCGAGCGATGCAGGCGATCCCCCACATGATTACCTCTACTGAGAAGTTAAGTCGGAGCAAATGCGCAGATCATCCCATACAGATCGGCTGAAGCAGGTACACTGTCCAAGGAAAGTTAGTTGAACTGATCACAAGAGGCGGGTTGGAGGGAATATGCAACGAGTTTGGCAGCTGGTGCAACAAGCGTTTCGGAGCATGGTGTGGATCCTCTTAGTGGGATTAAATCTCTGGATCACAGCTTGTTCTGGAGGATCCGAGGACACTCCTGGCACCATTCCGATCCCTATTTCAACTCTGACCCCCCCTCCTACCAGTGACGGTACCGTAGCGATCCCGATGCCGATCCGAACGTTTCTGTTGGGATCCTCGACACTGAAGTTGCTGGATTTACCCACAAGTGTGGGGGGGAGCTCAGCCGATCTGATTCTCGATACAGGCTCTAGCGGTATTCGGATCCTGACCAGTGCTGCCGGATCCAACGTTACTCGAACAGGGATCGCTGATAATGTGCAATTTGCTGATGGCACCGTTTTTGTGGGTGAACTAGCCTTTGCTCCTGTATTGGTGGGCTCTGTCCCAACCGAAGAAGAGATCATTGTCCAACTGATCGATGAAGTAACCTGTGCCGCTACTGTACCCAACTGCCCTGGTGATCGCGTCTTTAGTGCTTCGGGATTTGCCGGGATCATTGGGGTATCTTTGGCGGATCGGACCAATAATGATCTGTTATTTAGCCCTGTGACCCGGTTCCCTGGTAATCTCGACTCTGGTTACATCATTCAAACGGGTGGGTTTAATTCAACTCAGGGATTTTTTAGTGTTGGCTTAACGAGTACCAACCAAGCTGGGTTTACCTCAGTGAGTCTTCCACGAGCCAGCAGTGGGGTATTTGGAGGAGCTGCTAGTTTTGAAGATGGTACCCCGATCTGGATTGACTCAGATCTACAACCCCAATACACGATCTCAGTGCCAGCTGTGCAGACCGGAATTCAAGGAGCAGCAGCCTCAACTCTCTTTGACTGCGGTACCTCCGACATTGTGAATGCCTCTGGATCTCTGGGCAGCTTCTTCTCGGCATCTCCTCTACCGGTTGGGAGTGCTTGGACCGCTCAATTACCTGGTGTGTTTAGTTATCCAATCCAAGTGACTAACCCAATTACGCCAGGGGACGATCGGATCTTTGTTGAAGCTGGAACAGGATTGCAATTGATCGGGATGCCTTTTTTCTTGGATCTGGACGTGCTGTTTGATATTGATAATGGTCGGATCGGTTTCCGTCTGCCGGG
>CAZONZ010000118.1:5122-10145 GCA_964581005.1 uncultured bacterium | reverse complement strand
CTTGAGGATCCGATCCTGCTGCAGGGATCTGTAACCCCTTCAATAACCCAGCCGTAGTCACCACATCTTGAACAAGATCGCCCGATAACTGATCGACCCACAGCACATGAGCATAGTCGTCGTAATAGGTTGTCACATATACCTGCGCTAACGTGGTCTTGCCAATCCCGCCCAAGCCGTTGACCAGCACTACCTGCCGTTGATTGAACAAACGTTGGTGAAGATCCGTTAGATCCTGGTCTCGTCCGATGATCTGATCCGCTCTTAATTTCGGGATCTTGAGGCTGATCTCTTTGGGGACTTGGTACTCCGGGCCGCTAATAACCTTATTCCCCAGAACCTTATCACCTAAGACCTTATCGCCAGCGATGTTATCTCCAAGACCGTGTTGATTCGTCTCAGATGCAGGAGTGGATGGATGGGGGCTAGGATCCGGGTTAGGCATAGGTATGTTCTCTATTAAAGGATGGGTTCTTGGGATTTATTAACGCATGATTTTATTAAACTTGGGTTTAGCGGTGAGAACAATCCTAGAGGTGTTTTATTCCAGCAGCCACATTCAGGATCCAGTGCTGTACCTAAAATAGGATCCATCCCCTCATCTAGGATCTGTCCTGCCCAAAATAGGATCCATTTCACCCCTGTTTGATCACTAGTGTGCTAGGGTCCTGTTGTCTGTATTTGTTATTGTTGTCAGTTGTTAACATCAGAGGTCTGACGGCATGGAAGCGATTCGGATCCTTCAACCCGTAGAGAATGGAGAGATTCATCTTCAGGGAGTTTCTGCATGGGTGAGATCAAAGCGGCAAGAAATTCTCGCGATCTCGGCTAAGCATGGAGCTTTTGAGGTCCGCGTGTTTGGATCCGTTGCTAGAGGAGAGGCGGAAGCCGATAGTGATATCGATTTCTTGGTAGAAATGGAGCCGGGACGTAACCTTTTAGACCGAATTGCCTTGATCCAGGAGCTAGAAGCCTTGTTGGGTAGAAAGGTGGATGTGGCTAAACCTCAGAATCTGTCTGAAGTGATCCGGGACAAAGTCTTACGTGAGGCCGTGTGGCTATGAAAAACCAGCGTCTGTATCTGATAGACATTCTGGAGTGTATTGAGCGGATCCAATCTTATGTATCGGAAGGGCGGGAAGCCTTCATGAGCAATCGGATGATTCAGGATGCTGTGGTCCGAAATTTTGAGATTATCGGTGAAGCTACTAAACAGTTATCTTTGGAGCTAAGGCAATCTCATCCTAGGATCCCTTGGCAGCAGGTAGCAGGATTGTGTGACGTCTTAATCCATGACTATGTGCGAGTGGATCCATTAGACATTTGGGGCATCATTGAAAGAGATCTGACCGCACTTAAAACTGAAGTTGAGCTGATGTTGGAAGAACTCAAACATGAATCTACTCAATAAAAGACCAAAACAGAATCCAACCTGCCTCAAACAGGATCCATCCCTGCTCAAACAGGATCCATCCGCCCCAAAATAAGATCCAGCTTACCTAAGAAAAGATCCACCCCGCCCAAAAAAGGATCCATTTCCCCTGATCCAGGATCCCACCTGCTTAAAAAAATAGGATCCTAGCCGATTGAAACTTTTTATGGGCTGATCAGTTCTAGACCAGGGAAATAAGTTTGGTATCGGTTGGCATCACGAGTTAAGAGTGACAATCTTGCTGCTAAAGCATGAGCTCCAATGTAGAAGTCTGGCAAGGGCGAGCGACGATCTCCTCCTCGGCGGCGATAGGCTGAGAAAGCTTTCCCTGCTACAAAAGCAGCTTTGTAGGGCAACGGGTCAAAGCGAAAGAAACCTTGGTTTAAGACTTGTTCGGCTTCATCTGCTGTGGCGAAGCTAATTGAAACTTCAGCATAGATAATAGGATTGATCACCAGTGTGCCTAAGGTCATACACCTAATCAATTGCTGCTCGGACCACGTGTACCAGATGGGATCTTCTGTCAGAATGTCTAAAATAACGTTGCTATCCACCACCACATCAGTCCTGGTTTTCACGTGTGAGGCGCATAATTTGATCTGTGCTGAGCTTAGCTGTGGACTTACCTCGCAGAGATTCAATTAAGTCACTCTTGGGTTTGACCGGTCGGACTGGGCGAATGAGGAGACTGTAGTCGTTATTAATCTCAAACTCAACCTCAGTTCCTGGCTCTAGCCCAAGCTGCGCAAGGATCTCAATAGGTATAGTGATCTGGCCTTGAGCATCAATATGCATCTGTATTGCCTCAATAAAGTGGTGCTGGCATTGATTGACTCCTATCTGAGAAGTAAATAGGATCTGTGACATTAGTCTAAGCTATCTGCCCTCATTCAGGATCCAACCTACCCAAAAAAGGATCCAGCCTGCCTCACTTAGGATCCACTGAGGACAAAAATTGATCACAGGCGGTTAATCATTGATCAGGTCTGGTCATGGATCTCTGGATCCACTGGTATCTTTGCTTAGTTCCAGTAACGTAAGGATGATCCGCAGGCAACGTCGCCTCAAACACCCGTAACGCTTTGGCAGACAGATCTAACGCGCTCTCATACTCCCCTAGATCTTGTAGCACCGTAGACAAATTGTGATAACTCCTAGCTGTAGAGGGATGATCAGGACCGAAGTTGCGCTCAGCCGAGGCCATCGCTTTTTGCAGCAGCTGTTTGGCTCCCTCATACTCTCCCAGATCTTGCAGCACTTGAACAGATCTTGCAGGGCTTGGGCAATGGCTTGGGTTTGAGTCGATGTCACGACCTTATTGCCCACGATCTTATCCCCCATCACCTTGTCGCCACTGATGTTATCTCCCAGACCATATTGATTGATGGTGCTGATCCCGGCTCCGGCAATCTGATAGGACACTTGGGGGTTAGAAGGTTGAGGGTTTGGCATAATCTGGATCCTAGCGATAGTCCTTGAGTTCTGTTTCCGTGATAACACGATTGGAACAGCGGGCATTATCAATCGAAACCCAGAAGCCGAAGCTTTGTTGTTGATCAATACTGGCTTTGAATTCTTGAACGATGATGGATTCTAAGGTGAAGGTGCGCTCTTCCCGCAGATTGGGCTTGGATCCTGAGTGGGTCCAGACGAGTACGGATCCCTCCTTTCTATCTATATTCGAGATCCAGAGGGCAATGAGATCGAGATCGCTCATCAAGTAATCCAGTAGCCGAAGTCGGTTCGCCATTGGATTGCGATATCTTCAGATCATTGTTACGTTTCGTAAAGGAACATCTCTATCTTCTACGAAATGGATCGTTCTTAAACAAAAGTTATCATGATAATTTGAGATATAAATTTTTCCTTATGATCGATCAGCGATATGATTTGCTTAAGGACAAAGAGCGTACTTGTGATTGCTTTGTCTGTGAGAGATCTGTCGAGTCAACAGATGGTTTGAGGGCAGAGGTTGATCCTAACGTCAAATCGAGTGATTCCATGGCTAGTGGGATCCTGACTTGAGCCCATAGGGAGCCCTGTTTTGCAAAGAGTCTGATCGACTGATCCGAATTCATGGATGAAGCAAGCAAAGATGATCAGGAATCTTGATCATCATGGCTTAGTCTGAACGAGCGATCGGTTAGATCATCAAGGATCTTGGCGATCGAGCGATTTAGTTTGGACAGCACCTAGGCGGCGTTTTGAGATCGGAAGGCTAAGTGTTTTAGCTCAGCTTAGTTGGTTCTATCAAATCAACCCGGAACATGGAGAATAATTTGAGAATTCCTCTATGTTTTGGGGGAGCACGAACTGGTTAAGCGATCCCGGCCATTCGACTCACTAGAGTCTAAAGGGGCAATCTCGTCGCTGTGGATGGAGTATCACGATCCGTTGGAGGATAACTATGCCTATTGCGGTTGGAATGATTGAGACCAAGGGGTTTCCGGCAGTGGTTGAAGCCGCTGACGCGATGGTGAAGGCAGCCCGTGTCACGCTGGTGGGTTATGAAAAGATCGGTTCCGGTCGCGTCACCGTGATCGTGCGGGGGGATGTCTCGGAGGTGCAAGCCTCGGTTGCCGCTGGGATCGAGTCGGCCAAGCGGGTGAATGGGGGTGAAGTGCTCTCAACTCACATCATTGCTCGTCCCCACGAGAACCTGGAGTTCGTCCTGCCGATCCGCTATACCGAAGCGGTTGAACAATTCCGTACCTAACTTGAGGAGTGATCCTAAATGGCCATTGCTGTTGGAATGATTGAAACTCTGGGCTTCCCTGCTGTGGTAGAAGCGGCGGATGCTATGGTCAAAGCGGCACGGGTAACCCTGGTGGGCTATGAAAAAATTGGCTCCGGTCGCACCACCGTGATCGTGCGGGGGGATGTGTCGGAAGTGCAAGCCTCAGTTGCTGCAGGGATCGACTCGATCAAGCGGGTGAATGGGGGCCAGCTACTCTCCTGGCACATTATCGCTCGTCCCCACGAGAACCTGGAGTTTGTCCTACCGATCCGCTACACCGAAGCGGTGGATCAGTTCCGCGAAAGTGTGAACGATATCCGTCCCTATAACCGACCTTAATCGGATCACCTATGCGGATTGCCAAAGTCCGGGGAACCGTGGTCAGCACCCAAAAGGAACCGACTCTACGTGGAACGAAATTTCTACTGGTTCAGTTTCTCGATCAAGACGGTCAACCTCTACCGGAATATCAGGTGGCGGCAGATGGGGTTGGAGCGGGTGTTGAAGAATGGGTGCTGATCAGCTACGGGAGTGCGGCCCGTCAACCCTCCGGCAACGAGATCCGTCCATTGGATGCTGCCGTGATCGCGATTATCGACACGGTTACCGTGGACAACCGCACGATCTACAGTGCCCGCAATCAAGTTCGCTAGCTTCAGCTGATCGATCATTGAATTCAGTGACATAGATTGGATGGATGGATCGATCTTGTGCGTGGGATCACTAGTTTGACTTCGTTGCATCGATTGCCTGACGGCATCACCTGAACAGGATCGCCTGAACGGGATGATCTGGCTTGATGCCTTGACTTGAATGCCTTGACTTGAATGCCTTGACTTGATGACCTGACGTGA
>CAZONZ010000118.1:0-5022 GCA_964581005.1 uncultured bacterium | reverse complement strand
ATGCCTTGACTTGAATGCCTTGACTTGAATGCCTTGACTTGATGACCTGACGTGATCAGCCTGTTGGCTGAGTTCCTGCCGAGTTCCGATGGAGTTCCGATTATGGTTGTCCGGCGCAGTGCTGCTCCCCCTACTCCCTGGTCTAAAGCGCTCGCTGAGCCTCAGATCAGTCCCTCCGCCTTTGTGCATTCCTTCTCCAACCTGATTGGGGATGTGTTTGTGGCTGAAAACGTGATGATCGCTCCTGGCACCTCGATCCGAGCGGATGAGGGCTTCCCCTTCCATATCGGATCTAGCTCCAATGTTCAGGATGGAGTGGTGATCCACGGGCTTGAGCAGGGGCGAGTGGTCGGTGATGACGGCAACCATTATTCGGTCTGGATCGGCAAGAACACATCCATCACTCACATGTGTTTGATCCACGGTCCAGCCTACGTCGGAGATAACTGTTTTATCGGCTTCCGCTCCACGGTCTTCAATGCCAGAGTTGGGGCGGGCTGTGTGGTCATGATGCACGCTCTGATCCAAGATGTTGAGGTGCCACCGGGCAGGTATGTTCCGTCTGGCGCGATCATCACCAGTCAAGATCAGGCGGATCGCTTACCGAGTGTGCAGGATCATGACGCCGCCTTTGCTCATCATGTGGTGGGGATCAATGAGGCTCTGCGGGCTGGCTATGCCTGTGCCGAAGATGTGAAATGTATTACTCCGATTCGCAATGAACTCTCTGAACGCAGCTCGGAAAGGAAACCCGTTGGCTCTATGACTTACAGCAGTGGATGGAATGGACGACCCCAAGGGGCTGGTTTGCCTCCTGCCGTGATCGAACAGATCCGCCAGCTCTTGGCCCAAGGATATCGGATTGGGACGGAACATGCCGATCAGCGTCGCTACCGCACCAGTTCGTGGCAAAGTGGCACGACGATCACCAGTCACTCGGAAGCAGAAGTGATCCGCTCACTTGAAGCAATCCTCTCGGAGCATACTGGCGAATATGTCCGTCTTATCGGGATCGATCCTCAAGCTAAACGGCGAGTGCTGGAACAGCTGATTCAAACGCCCGACAACCAACCGATCCAGGCTCCCACCCCCGGCAATCGCTATGCTCCCAGCCAACCCAGCCCAGCTGCTGGCCCCTCTGGATCAGCTACGGCACCCGCGAGAAGCCCCTCAGGTGGCGGCCTCACGGCAGAGATTCAAAATCGAGTTCATCAATTGCTGGCTCAGGGCTACCGAGTGAGTTACGAATATGCGGATCAACGTCGATTCCGCACCAGTTCCTGGAAGAGTGGCGTTGTGATCCAGGCAGCCCGTCCTGCTGAAGCCTTAGCCCAGTTGCAAACCATTCTGGCGGAACATGCTGGTGAGTATGTGCGCCTGATCGGAGTGGATCCCAAAGCCAAGCAACGGGTGTTGGAAGTCATTATTCAAACACCGCAAGATCAGCCCGGATCGCCGGCATCAGTGAGTTACACCAGCCCTCGAACAGCGCCTACCCCCACAGGATCCTCTAGCTTCTCAGCTCCGGTCACAGGATTTCAAGGATCACGATTGAATCCAGAAGTGCAGGATCACGTCAGGCAGCTTCTTGGACAAGGATGCCGGATCGGATTTGAATATGCGGATCAGCGTCGGTTCCGTACTAGTTCCTGGCAAAACGGGCCTGTGATCCATTCTGCTCATGTCCCAGACGTTTTAGCGGCTTTAGAAACGGCACTTGCAGAACATCAAGGGGAGTATGTGCGCTTGATCGGGGTGGATCCGAAAGCTAAGCGTCGCATGGTTGAGCTGATTATCCAAACTCCAAACGATCGGGCGGGATCGGGGGCTGCTAGCGCTTCTGCTGGATCTTCAGGAACGTCAGGAACCAGCTCATTTGGGAGTCAGCCTTCGTCATGGGGATCATCCCAGAGTCAACCCGCTTACAGTCAACCCGCTTACAGTCAACCCGCTTACAGCCAACCGACTTACAGCCAACCCAACTACGGCGCGAAACTGAAGCCGGATGTTCAAGATCAGGTCTATCGCTTGTTAGCCCAAGGGTACCAGATTGGAACTGAGCATGCGGATCAACGCCGCTTCCGCACCAGCTCCTGGAAGAGTTGCAGCCCGATCGAAGGCACTCGTGAACCGGAAGTGATCGCAGCCCTCTCAGCCTGTCTGGATGAACATGCGGGAGAATATATCCGGCTGATCGGGATCGATCGCAAAGCCAAGCGGCGGGTATTTGAGCAGATCATTCAGACACCGAAAGACTGAGACCGGACGCCAGTGGACATCCAGCGGGAGTCCATGAGATCCAGGTTTGATAACACCCTTTCTGTTGAGCACATGAGCCACCCCCATGCCTGTGCATTTACCAGCTCTAGAACAACTCAGCGACGTCCAGTACTTTGCCTGTGGTGAGGTTTGGGTGGAATCCAGTGCCGGGATCGCTCCAGGGGTATTGCTGCAAGCCAATCCTGGAAGCCGGATCGAGGTTGGGGCAGGAGTCTGCATTGGCATGGGTTCCGTCCTCCACGCCTACGGTGACGGGATCCTCCGGGTTGAACCGGGAGCCACCATCGGTACAGGAGTTCTGCTTGTAGGATGCGGCACCATTGGGAGGAAGGCCTGTATTGGATCAGCCGCTACCGTGATCAATCCTGCAATTCCACCCGATCGGATTGTTGCTCCTGGATCGCTGGTTGGGGATCCACGCCAGCCTCCATCTTCCCTTCCGGATCCAGATGATTTGACTGATTCCGAGAAGCGAGATGAGCAACTTACGGAGGAGTCCGCTCAAGCACCTGATCCTGCAGCATCCCCAGCTCAGAATCAGAATGGCTATAGTGGATCTAGTCCCAATTCATCTCCTTCGGCTAAGCCGATGATCGGAAGCTCGGAGCCAGCAGGTTCAGATCCTGAAGCACGCTCGATCCCTGGTCAATCCCAGATCAGCGATCTCCTCTTGAAGATCTATCCCCACCGCCGTCCCCTCCGCTCTGATCACTCCAATCTCTGAAGCTTGATGGGATCCTACTCAATCGTTTTGATCGTTTGATCTGTGGAGGTGGCGCTGAATGCCAACCGAAACCTCTCTAGGAATTGTCGAGACCCGTAGCTTTCCGATCGTGGTCAAAGTGGCCGACATCATGCTGAAATCCTCCGGCGTCACCCTGGTGGGATTCGAGAAGATCCACAGTGGGTATTGCTCAGCTGTGGTCCGAGGCCGGATCGCGGATGTTCGCCTAGCAGTGGAAGCCGGTGCTGAAGAAGCCTCCAAAAGTGATCAACTGATTTCCAAGATCGTCTTACCCCGACCGCTCCCGAATCTCGAAGCTGTGTTCCCGATCAGTACTCGTCTAGCTCGACTGGCTCAAAATCGAGGTTACAGCCGCGTCAGCAATCAAGCGGTCGGCTTAGTCGAAACGCGAGGGTTCCCTGCGATGGTCGGAGCATCCGATGCCATGCTCAAGAATGCTGAAGTTGAATTGGTTGCCTACGAAACGATCGGGGATGGGTTATGTACAGCCATTGTTCGTGGATCGGTAGCCGATGTCTTGCTAGCGGTGGATGCGGGCATGTATGAAGCAGGCCGGATTGGAGAACTACATGCAGTGATGGTAATCCCCCGACCTCTAGACGATCTCGAACAAGCACTGCCGGTGGCCAGCTGTTACATTTCCCAGCCTGTGGCCTTACCAATGGCGATCCCCGACATGCAACCACAAGAGATCCCCAGAAGCGAATCGGATCGGTTGCCCATTTTTATCGAGGAGATCCCTCCAGGCGACGAGCGCTAGATCTTGGTCAACTCATCAGTTTATTGAAGTGATCCTCTTAATACGATCTCTACCTAATTCAATTAAGTGAGTGAATTCGTAATCAATAGGGTGAAAGTAAACGCAAAAATTCAGCAGGTTTTACAATCTCAATAGACTCATAATGGCCCAGTGATCATAACTGTTTATCTCCTGTAACTATATGAGTGGCACTACCCACTACCCCGCATTCGATCACCATGTCGTCATTCGGATCCTGAGGAATTGCTCTAAGTTTTCCAGAAATCCTAACAAGCTGAGAAAGTTGGCGAACTTCAGTAGCAGCAGCTTTAGCCATCTCTTCCGAAAACTTAAACTTGAGCATCAGCTTTTCATAAAACTCATTCAGAACTTCTGAACAACTCACAGACTCAATCATCCCGGTTTTAGCTAAGGCCAAACATCGAAATGGTTTGCTAGTAGTAGACAGTAAAGCAGAGATCAAAACATTGGTGTCGAAAACAACTCTATATGACACTAACCCTCTTGCACAATTGCATTGACAAAGTTTTCTCGTTCCTCCTCAGTCATCCTGTCCCAGTCTTGATTTCTCTCCCATGCAACCAACCTCACCTGATCCGCTCCATAGTTGGATAAAGCTTCCCATTGATCCCATTGCTGAAGTAACAAAAATCGAAATACCTCCTGTTGATATTCCTGAGGTAGTTGCTTAACCAGCTCAACCACTTGATCATTACTCAATGTAATTGTCGGCATAGATCTTCTCTCTGTCCCAACCTAGATGGCAACTACAAACCATTCTAAATTACCATTGATGCTTAAAGAAGAGTCACCAATGATCACGAATGAGCCTGATCGTTCCGAAACAATTCAGTTTGGATGACTATCACCGCTTGATCGAGATGAGTCTTTTGGGTGAGAGCGATCGAGTGGAGTTGATCCGATCATTATCTCAAGGCCAAACCCGGTCCAGAGGATGTCTTACTGGTGATCGAGAGCGCCGATTCAACCTTGGACTATGATCGCACAGTAAAATGGCCACTCTATGCAGCAGCTCAGATCCCCGACTATTGGATCTTTAACCTCGTGGATCAGTGCCTGGAGGCTTACCGTCAGCCTTACCGGAATCCACCCGATCAAGCTGACTATCGCTTCAAACAAATTGTGCTGCCTCATGAAACGATCGCCTTACCGTTTGCTCCAGATCTGATGGTTGATCTAGCTCAGATTTTTCCCACCAAAGCTTAAACGAAGACAA
>CAZONZ010000117.1:0-10207 GCA_964581005.1 uncultured bacterium | reverse complement strand
AGCCAGTGAAGCAGGAATCTCACTCTGTACCGTAGGTCAGAGGGAGAGCGTCAATCCTTTGTTAGAGAGCCTGGATCATCTGAATCAGGTGCCTACGGATCTGGTTCTCAAAGTCAGCTTCAGTTTCGGAGATCCTAGCTGTCCCAGAGATTGAGCTGCAGCAGCCCGGACCCAATCATCATCATCCTGTAGAACAAGCAGTAGATGCTCCGTGGCCTTCTGGCTCCCAATGACCTGGAGTGCTTCGACGATGACCAGCCGAACTTGAGGATCCGGATCCGTAAGCCTAGAGACAAGAGGCGCGATCGCTGCAGGGTTGCCGATTCGTCCCAAAGCACGGGCTGCGTTGATCTTCACGAGTGAGACGCTGTCGCTGAGTGAGCTGAGGAGGTAGGAGAAGCTATCCTGATGAGCGATCATGCCAAGGGAGTGAGCAGCACTGGCACGCACCTCCGGATCATCATCATGAAGGGCTTGGGCCAAAGCCTGGATACCAACGTCTTGGTATGAATGATCGTGGGTCATCGCCGCCTCAAAAGCAGTAGCTGAGCACCAGGATCATAACCGATGAGAGTCTTATCAATTAGTTATTTGAAGGATCCAGCTTGCTCATCAGTTGTCCTGTATGTTGCTAATGAGTCAATTACCCAATATAACGGAACACTAAGTGTAGCTTCACTCAGATCTAATAGCCCAGAACAGGCTGTTTCCCCATAAGAGAGACCGATTTTATAGGAAGATCTATCCAAACAGGCTACGTACTCACATTTTCTTACATGATATGGAGCAAATCCGTATTCATACAGTATAGAAGACTTACAAATTTCAGATATTGTCTTGTTTCTCACGTTGTTGAAATCGATCTCAAAATTCCAGTTCTTTATAACCTTTTCACTTAATCTGAATGAGATGCCTGGGGGTGGAAGGAGCAAGAAGAAGACAAGTGGAGGTTGCTTGGCTCTGATCATCCCGATGACTTCAACAGCAGAACAGCGAACCATAGAATGAAGATAGAATGAAGCTCCTGTCACGAAGCGCATTGGCTAAGGATGGGATGGCCTCAGTTTGAGAGATTTCACGAACTCATCAAATGGGCGACAAACGCTTGATGATCAGACTCCGTTATTCCCTCCTGCAGAACTGCGATCACCTTCGGCATGTTTCCCCTAAGCATCGCCTGGGGATCCAACCATAATCCGGGAAAGATCTGGCTTCTCATCACTCCATTAGTATCCGGATCCAGCGGGATATATTCATTCCCTTGCAGCCGAAACCAATTGATGCGCTGATCAAACACCTGCCAAACCAAATACTCCTTTACCCCACTCCGCTGATAAGCCCGTAGCTTATCTCCCAGATCAATCGTCGCGGTACTGGCCGCGATCTCAGCAATGAATTCCGGAGCTCCTTCAACATACCCTTCCTCTCCAAGGGTTGATTGTCCTCCAACCTGCTCATCCAGTCGTAAAACAGCATCGGGTTGAGGTTCATTATCCTGATCCAGGCGCACCGTTGGATTATCTCCCAGTCGCACCCCTGGGGTCATTGTTTTATAAAGCCATAGCCATCCAATCAGATCGGCGTGGGGTTCAGCATGAGGTTCAAAACGGAGAGGAGAAGCCATATAAACCCTTCCTTCGATCAACTCTGCCTTTTTGAGATCAGCCATAGCCGCATAGCGATGCTCGAACTCAGATTGGGAGAGCCGATCCCCATGCTCTAGGGGCGGAATGGGAAGTCTATGCCATCGAGGGAAAAAGGTCACCATAACAGGATTGGGTAGCG
Organism: uncultured bacterium; assembly: GCA_964581005.1. Lineage (GTDB taxonomy): Bacteria > Cyanobacteriota > Cyanobacteriia > Thermostichales > Thermostichaceae > CAZONZ01. The sequence continues at coordinate 8,422 of CAZONZ010000117.1, read as the reverse complement.
AGGGCAGTGAGGTTGTCTATAAGTGAAGCAAGCTTATCTTAGCCGAGGAAGCCTTGAACTTTTTTACCGGGAATGGCAACTGTAGCAGTCCGATTTGAAACGTGAGATCTTTCAAGTTGGATCTCTGGTAGTCCTCCAAAGGGAAGGATAGTCAAAAACAGAAGTGCATTCCTACCTGGGTTTGTTTCTCTAGTATCCTGCCCTAAATAGGACTACCGGGAAAGCCAGTAGGAAATGCAGAATCAATCCTAGATAGTCTTGCTGATCTCTGGCTCTTCTTTAAGGTGGATGACCGATCCAAGTCACACCGCGTAATGAGTCCAATTTTACACATGGATCTGGTGAGACTGAGGGAATTTTTGGGTTGGATCCAGCAGTTTTTGGGTCAGGGCTGGATCGAGGCGAACTGGGGACGATTAGGGCCATATACTCTAGTTGCTCCCCATTGGATCGCTCACCAATGACTCACCCTAACTCTGGCACTGCACCCTCCGATCCAGGCTGGTATATCCTGCTCCAACCTGACGGGCATTGTCTAATCACCGAAATTCAGCCTCCTGCTCCAGTTCCCGAAGCCACCGAAACCTGGGGACCGTTTTCGAGTCAAGGGGAGGCCATCGCTCGCCGGGTGGGACTGATCCGCTCCGGCAAATGTCGTCCAGTTTAAGTGATTCGGCTTGATTGGACTTGGGGATCACGATCGCGGCATCTGGGTCACACTTGCAGCCCATTCCTGGATCAGGGCATTCACCCAAATCGGCAGCTCATCATGCGCACAGTGACCCACTCGCGCTAGTTTGACAAGCTGGATCCGGGGTTGCCATTGCTTGAATCGATCCCCTAAAAAGCTAGGAACGGCAGGATCCTCTTTCCCCCAAATCACCAAGATCGGCAACGTGAGCTCTGGCAAGATCCGGCGGGGATTGCGAAAACGGCGGGTCAAGATGGCTCGAAAGGCATCGAGAAATACGTAGCTTGCCCCCGGATCAAAGGCCGGAGCCTGGAAGATCTCAACCAGCTCGGCATCGACAGCGTCTTTGCGGATATAAACATTCTTGATCCAGCGTTCCAAAACATCCTTACGGCGCAACCAGTTAAAGAGATAGGGATAGGTGAGGGGAAAGCCCAGGATCCCGACCACAAGTTCACAGAATCTCTGCACCAACCATTCCAAAGGCCGAGGCAGTTCATCGGGGTGGGGGCCATCGGCGCAACTGATCAGACAGATGCCTGCAACCATCTCCGGGTATTGGGCAGCGGTGAGCAACGCGGTTAGAGCTCCGATTGAGTGACCCACCAAGATCAGACGCTGTCGGGCTGGAGGCGCTGAGGCCATTGCAGAAACCTTAGGATCGGAGGGATCACCATAACTACCCTGATCACCAGAACTGCCCTGATCACCATAACCGCCCTGATCACCATGGGCTCGCCAAAAGTCTCGGACCTGCTCAACCCATAGATCGAAGCTATAGTCCACCTCCGGTTTCTCACTCCCGCCAAAGCCAAGCAGATCCAAGGCATAGACCGGATGGTGGGAGGCAAGGGGCTGCAGATTATGTCGCCAATGCCCAAACGATGCCCCAAATCCATGCAAAAACAGGATCGGGGTGGGCGGCGGAGCTGACATCAAGCTTGGCGTTGATCGGGGTGACCCAGGTGTTGAAGCAGGTAAGCTCGGAGGTCCAAGAGAGGTGTAACGGATCTTCCAACCGTTCCAGATCCAGTCTTGGGGGTAGCCAAACCGAGGTGAGGTGAAGGGAGACATGCGAACAGGAGTTGGCTGTGGATCCGGCCCATCCTTTTGATCAGCTAACGCTCCGGCCCGCTTAGGCGAGGAGGTCGAACGCTGAGAGGGATCCTCGGACTGGGAGGGGCGCGGGTTAGCAGGAGGGAAAGGGGGTTTCATGAAGACTATTTTACAATCTCATCCAGATCCCCCGCCAAGATCATCAGAGTCAGTATGATCGAGAACAGACCTTTCAAGCTTCGTCAAGATTGGTACCCTCAAATACAACCTTCGTTCAAGCGTAGTGCTTAGGGTAGTAAGGCTATTGCTTGATCCACTATCGGTAGCTATACATTGAAATAGCAGGATCAATCTCTGGCTCCATCCCCTGTAATCTGTAGCAAAAATGCTTAGTTAACAAGGTTGATCCCCCATTCAATTCAGCCCATATCACGTTTGGAAGGAAGAGCACTATGATGATTCACCACCAAAACCCTCGATCACCCCATTCTCCCTGGCTAGCTCCAGGTATCCAGGTCCAAGTGCTCTATCCTGACTATGTTCGTGGTTCCATCGGTGTGATCACGGCGCGAGAAAATGCCGAACGCTGGTTGGTGAGTATTCCTGAAAATCATTTAACTCCAGAGCCGCTACTGCTGTCCTTGATGGAGCCAGAGATCCGCTTAGCCAGTTAGGGCTGCCAGGGGAAAGTGGGTGAAGGTGGGACTTTTACTGCAGCGATCACCCCCCCAAGCTTGATATAGTCTTAACCACAGCGATCGATACCCGTGCCTCCCCTAAGAGACATGCGCCTACCTTGGGTCTCGTTCTGCTTGAAAATCGATCGATTGTGTGGATATTGAGTGGACGCTATGCTTGCTACCTCCCCTGACCCCTCGAATCCTTCATCGGATCCAAAGCATCCCACAGATCCAATGAAGCCCAACGCTCATCCGGATCACCAGGAGCAGCCAGATCAGCTTGTGAGTCGGGATCTAACCCCACAGGAATGGGAGCAGGTCAACGCTCTAACATACAACCAGGACGGTTTGATCCCAGCCATTGTTCAGGATGTTTTGGACGGAACTGTGTTGATGATGGCCTGGATGAATCAGGAGTCGGTGATCAAAACGCTAACCACAGGACGCACCTGGTTTTGGAGTCGATCCCGGCAGGAACTTTGGCCCAAAGGAGCCACATCAGGGCATTGGCAGATCGTGAAAGACGTTCGCTACGACTGTGATCGAGATACTCTGTTGATCACGGTGGAACAAGTTGGAGATGTTGCCTGTCATACCGGAGCCCGCAGTTGTTTCTTCGGTCAGTTCGGTGGAGACGAGTCCGATCCAACCTCTGAGTCCACCTCATCGTCTGACAACTCACCCTCAAAGGTGCCTCCGTTAGCCGATACTCTCTCTCAAGTGTTTCGGATCGTGAAGCACCGGCAGGCTGATCCTCAACCCCAGTCCTACACCAGCCAACTCTTGACCAAAGGCGAAAACTCCATTCTCAAAAAGCTGGGAGAGGAAACGGCAGAAGTGGTGATGGCCTGCAAAGATCGAGATCCAGAGGCGATTGCCAATGAACTTGCCGATCTTTGGTATCACGGCCTTGTGGCCCTTGCTTATTATCAAGTGGATGTAAAGGATGTCTATCGCAAGCTCCAAACCCGCCGATCCGCTAAACCCAAATAACCCCAATGACTCTGGCGAGGGGCAATCCTCCGTCCAAATTGTAACAGCCCGCCAGGGAGAGGTTGATCTTGAAACGGATCAGGCGACTTTAGCGGATTATTTGACCCAGCACTCTCGTTGGATCGAACGCTGTTTTAAGCCGTTGCAGGTGTATCCGCTTGCTGCTGATGCCTACAAACTCCAATTTTTCCGGATCGGGGGGCTAGGGTTTGAGTTAGAACCGTGTTTCGGGGTCCAGATCTGGTCGGAGGGGGATAGCTTATTTCGGCTTGGATCGATCGAACTGCCTTCAGATGAGGGATTGCCTTATCGAGTCCAGTGTCAATCATCATTTCGTTTGGAAGAAATTTCACCAACCACTCGCAAGGATCCGAAACGCCAAGCCCCAATCGTGACACGAGTCCATTGGCATCTGTACTTGAATATCCACATGGATCTGCCTGGTTTCCTGCAAGCGTTGCCTTACTCACTGGTGCATCGAGTCGGATCGAAGGTCGTCCAGCAGGTGACTCGGAATATGAGTGATCGGTTGACCCACAATGTTTGCTCTGACTTCTATCGATGGATCGGTAAACCCGGCAAAAAATATCGGATCAGTAATCTCATGTCTGCAGCTGATCCAGAACTCGATCTTGATGCAGCTGACTTCTGATTGATCAGCGTATTCAGGATTAGTTCACCCTGTGAATCCCCCTCCAATGCCCTCGGTTGTGTGATCTTAGAAAAGGATGTCCTTGGCAATCTATACACCTATCTTGAAATCTACCTGAGTTGGCTAACTGCTCCGTAAACGAGAAGTAAGGATCGTTTCAGCGATGGCTAGATCGAAAGGGGTTGTGAGTTTTAAGTTGGTTTCCTCCCCTTCGATGATATAGACGGGGAACTCTAGTTTTTCAAAGAGAGCTGCATCGTCTGTCACCTGCCACTTCTGCTGTTCAGCTTGGCAGTGGGCCTCAAACAAGCGGGCAAGTGCAAATCCTTGAGGGGTCTGAGCCGCCCAGAGCTGACTCCGATCCGGTGTCGATTGAATCAAGTACTGAGGAGCACTCGTAGATCCTGGACCTTCAGATTCACTGGATCGAACGATCTTGATTGTGTCTTTCACAGGGATCGCAGCGATCAATCCGTCCACGTTCTCCAGAGCTTGGCTACAGCGATCAAAAAGGTTAGGGGTTGCCAGACAGCGGGCTCCGTCATGGATCAAAACGTGGGTAGCCTGGGTGTGGTGATGCAAATATTGAAGCCCCCGAAATACAGACTCCTGGCGTGTGGATCCTCCTTCCAGGATTTGAATCGGTTGATCAAGCTTCGAGTTGGCCAAGATCGCTTCAAACTGTGGCCAGTCGGTGCGTTGACCGATCAATCCAATCCAGCTGATCGAGGTAGATTGAGCTGCAGCTGCTAAAGTCCAGGCTAGAACAGGCCGATCGAGCAAGGGTAAGAGGAGTTTATTTTGGTTGGCTCCCATTCGGCGACCGCTACCTGCCGCAGGGATCAAAAGATGCATTGTCGTCAGTATCCCTTTCAGAAACGATCGGAGTTGAGGTGATTTCTTTCCTTAACAGACACACGTTGGTCTCGATCAAACTCTAGATCAAAAGGGGGAGATCTGGAGCAGCGGGCTGTAATAGGGGTCGAGCGACCACAACAATCCCTGCAACCTTAGCCCCTTTGGACTCTAAAGCTGTCACAGCATTGATCACCGTTGCTCCAGTTGTGTAAATATCATCGACGATCAAGACAGGCTCCTTGGGAAGACGAGCCACGCCAAAGGCCCCCGCCAGATTCTGCTGCCGATCGACGGCTGACAATCCACGTTGGCGTTCTGTCGATCGGATCCGCTCCAACACATTTGCTTGAGTCCGAAACCCTGTGATCTGAGCAACCCCCTGAGCGATCCGTTCGGCCTGATTGTAGCCCCGCTCTTTGAACCGCTCTGGGTGCAACGGGATCGGAACCAGCGCATACCGAGATCGATCGGACTGCCGAGCTACACCCTGCCACACCTGACCCATCCATTCCCCCAGGATCACACCCACCTCAGGCTGGTTTTTATATTTCAACGCCATGAGTGCCCGTTGGAGAGATCCTTTGTAGACTCCCCAGATGTAGAGTGGAGGATGATTCTCTCGATCACACCAGGGTTGATGACGCTGGCTCTGCAATTGGTTTTGACAATCCACACAAAAGCAGCGCTGTCCCGGCTGCAAGGATCGCTGACACAGTACACAAGGTGAGATCACTAACCAGTCAAACCAACCCATACGTGATCCTGCTGAGATCGTGATCAGAACGAAAAGGGATCCAGGTGAGATCCTGCACGTGAGTCTGCATGGAACCAGAAAGCATCCTGATGTCATCCTGCAGACTTAGAATCCTAGGATCTCAGGTTAAGCACCCAAGTTGAGATCCTAGGGATCCGACTCGATCACCCGATTAGAGCTTCGTGCCGCACTCTGAACAGAATGTAAATGTTGAGGGCATTTTACTACCACAGTTAGGACAATAGACAAGCTCTGCCGCTTTCTCTAGCTCCTGTTGCTGAGGTAACCCGATCATCTGTGAGTTAGCCTTACCAGGGGCCACCATGGGGTAGCAGTTTTCATCCCGTTTCACAAGAAAGTCAGCCACCACAGGCCCTTCTTCCTTCAAGATCACCTGAATGGCATCCTCCAGTTCATCGGGGTGAGCGATCCGGATCCCCTTGACCCCAAAGGCTTCCGACAGTTTGACAAAATCGGGCATTCCGGGCTGCATATCTGAATGAGAGTAGCGTTCGCTGTAGAAGGCTTGTTGCCACTGGCGCACCATCCCCTGCCATGCGTTGTTAATGATCGCTACCTTCGTGCCAATCCCATACTGAGCAACCGTACCCAGCTCTTGGAAGTTCATCTGGAAACTGGCATCCCCGCTAATACAGATCACTTCTTCCTGAGGTAGGGCCACCTTTACACCCATTGCGGCTGGGAAGCCAAAGCCCATCGTCCCCAAGCCAGAGCTAGAGATCCATTGACGCGGTCCATTGCGGAGGAACTGAGCCCCCCACATTTGGTGTTGCCCCACATCGGTGGTGTAGTAGGCGTGGGGAGCATGACGGCGGAAGGCATCGATCACTTGCTGGGGCGACAGCTCTCCTTCGTAGGTGGGAACATGTAACGGGTAATCCTGACGCCAGCGTTGGATCCGTTCTATCCAGGATTGCGTCCGGCCTTCCACAGGGGGGATGTGATCAAGTTGAACTAACAGATCCGTCAACACTGTCCGCACATCTCCCACAATGGGGATTTCTGGAGCTCGGTTCTTCCCGACTTCGGCTGGATCGATATCGATGTGGATCACTTTGGCATGTTTGGCAAACTCATCCAACTTGCCCGTAACCCGATCATCAAATCGAGCTCCTACTGCAATCAACAGATCACACTCCGTGACTGCAAAGTTGGCGTAGGCCGTACCATGCATCCCCAACATGCCAACGGAGAGCCCATGATTTTCGTCAAAAGCTCCCTTACCCATCAAGGTTGTGGTTACTGGGATCTGGTAGCGCTGCGCCAGTTGTTGAATTTCCGCATGAGCTCCGGAGACGATCGCTCCTCCCCCCACATAGAGCAGCGGACGTTCAGCTTGGACAATGGCTTGAGCCGCAATATGGATCTGGCGGGGATTGCCTCGCACCGTGGGTTTATAACCCGGTAAATTCACCTCAGTATTCGGATCGTAGTCAAACTCTTCAATTCCCACATCTTTAGGAATATCGATCAAGACAGGACCAGGGCGGCCACTGCTGGCAATGTGAAACGCCTCAGCCACAATTCGAGGCATATCGCGCGGATCACGAACCACATAGGAATGTTTGACAATTGGCAGAGTGATCCCAAAAATATCGGTTTCCTGAAAGGCGTCGGTCCCGATCGCTTTGCGTGCAACTTGACCTGTGATGATCACCATCGGGACAGAATCCATCTGTGCGGTAGCGATCCCGGTCACGAGATTTGTTGCACCAGGGCCAGAGGTGCCAAAACAGACACCCACTTGACCCGTGGCTCGTGCGTACCCATCTGCAGCATGAGTTGCCCCTTGCTCATGACGGACCAGGAAATGCTTGATCCACCCTTCCACTTCTGCTTTGTAGAGCTCGTCGTAGATGGGTAAGATCGCTCCACCTGGGTAACCAAAAATGTGCTTAACGCCATGCCGCCGCAAGCTATCTACCAATGCGTATCCACCTGTTGCCACAGTGCCCCCTCCTGATTTAGAAATGCCTATCCTCTGTCGATGATCGATACCCCTTGCTTGAGCAGAATCCAAGACTCAAGCCTTGAGCCACCCCAATCCTCAAAGGGAATTCAGGTAACTTATCACTACTGGCCTCATTAAGGAGTGTAATTAATCTAGCAGCTTAACAGAACTTCTCGATCCTGACTGACAGGTCTCAACGATCGTTAAGAATTGATCGAGACTGAGATGAGTGATTAAGGATAGGTGGTGGTTTGATCCTGGAGGGATCTCCGTCTCCCAATCAACCCATAGGCGAAAGCTCTTATATCGTTCTTGAGTTCAACTATCTTCCTAGAACTGACGATCCAATCACACTCACTGTTGCTGCCGCGATCAGGTTCCCGATCACTGAAGAGCTATCCATTGATCATGTAGATCAATTTGGTGATCCGGAGTCAAAATGGACTGGATTTGAGTGTGCTGATCGGCTCGAATTTGATCGCTCTCCAGCAATACAGGTGACAAGTTCATGATCAACTCTCTCTACCTCATATTCAGGGAATCAGAGCCTATTGACGATCTAGCCAGTTCGTTAACTCATCGATTGTCGTGATATCAAACAAAGCTTCGCCTAGATCTTCCAAGCTTTCAACCGAAAGATACTCGATCTGGTGCTGCAAGTCTGAAGGAAGGATTCCAAGCCGCCGTCTCAGAAGACGTTGAGCCATAGAAAGCGCTGCTTTTCGTTCAGCCCGAACCCTTGTTTGTGCTTCCCATTCCAGAAATA
>CAZONZ010000116.1:0-10363 GCA_964581005.1 uncultured bacterium | reverse complement strand
AAGATAAAAGATATCAAACTAATGTGAAGCACCTGTGAACCGATCAATTTGGATTATTTGTCGAGATCAATTGTACTTAATTGCAGTACTTAATTGTACTTAATTACACATGACTCAGTGGAAATCTCATCATAAGTTGTTCCAGCTGATCAATATTAATTAAGCCATATTGCCACAAGATAATGGGCAGGGATCCCAGACTTTGTTGGCGAAGGCGTAAGGCAAGATTGATCGCTGACTCAGATAGATTTAACTGATGAGTTAGATAGTGCATCAACTTCTGTTCAATGTGGGATTGTCGATCAATTTTCATGAGTCTCTCCTATACATCAGATTTGGGCAAAAATCAAAATCAAAAAAGGTGTGAGACAGGATCAATTTCTACATTGATTTCTCACACCACTGAACGAACTGATCACCTTGGTTCAGGCAAGATCAGGGTTAGGGGCCTTGTGTGAAGGGAAGGTTACAGATCATTCTGCTCCTGAGCCCTGCTCCTAAGTGCTGCTCCTAACTGCTCACATTCCCTAGGCCACAACTCCGGCTAGCGGAAGGGGCTGAATTCCAGGCATTGCTGACTCTACACTCTCACCCTCGATGAAGGATCGCAGCATCCAGGCCATTTCTTCATGCCCTTCCATTAGTCCTGTCAAGAAATCCGCTGTGCCTTGATCTCGAAACTGTTCTGCACATTGATCAATATGCTCGCGCAAGTTGCGGATCACTTGTTCATGATCGACCACTAGGCGCGATACCATCTCAGCAGCTGTGGGAATATCTCCAGGGTGCTCTGTCAGAGAGGTATACTCCAAGAAGCCTTGAGCAGTCCCTACAGGATATCCACCCAGAGCTCGGATCCGTTCGGCACAGTTATCGATCGTTTCTGTTAGGATTTGATAGTGCTCTTCCCAAAGTTCATGCAGAGATCGAAACTGAGGGCCAACCACATCCCAGTGATATTTTTTGGTCTTGATCAGCAGCAAGTAAGCATCGGATAGATCGCGGTTTAGCAATTCGATCACTCCTTGGCGTTGCTGATCGGTCAGCCCGATATTGATGCGTCGTAAAGGCAAGTCTGTGACCTCCTTGCTTGCTTCATTAAAATAGTCTTAAGCTGCTGCTGTGAATTCAACGTGAAATCCTCAACACTCTCTCAATGCTCTCGAAAAACTCTAGAAGAACTCTAGAAGATACTGCTTCACATGGTTTTCACATCGAGGTTCTACGTTCTAGGCAAGAGATAGATAGCACAAATCCATGGCTGTTCATGCTGAGGCTGTTCATGCTGAGGTTGCTCATACTGAGTGTACCGATTTGATCAGCTTTGATCAGCTGAGTTGGGTTGAGATCTATTTTGGGTTGAATTGTGAATGATACATGGCAAAACAAAAACACCAGGAGGCCATTGCTGCCTTTGCTAGTCACGAAGCCATCCAAGAGGCGTTTGCAGCACTTCAGCAAGCAGTGGACTTTCCCCGCGAGAATCTCTCCATGATCGTGAGGGATTTTGAAGATGCTCCAACCGAGCCGCTCCCCCTCAATGGCAAGCTTCCGAATGAAGCAAGTCGAGGTACCGCAATTGGATCGGTGACAGGTACAGCCTTGGGTATGGCGGGAGGATTAGCGATTGCAACTGCCTCGTCCGTTGTTTTACCAGGAATCGGAGCTGTTTTAGTCGCTGGCCCATTAGGGGCTGTGATCACAACATTGGCGGGAGGAGGCGCTGGCGGGATCTCCGGTGGCTTGATCGGTGTATTGACAGGCATGGGTCTTTCGCGGTCTGAGGCAGAGATCTATCGAGATCGCCTAGTGAATGGAGCGTATGTGCTCTATCTAGAAGGTACTCGCGAGCAAATTTCTGCAGGTGAGTCGGTTTTGCGTCAGCAACCGGGTCTACAGAAATTGACGATCGTAGCTACAGATACAAGTCTTGATCAGATCCCCCTCGGTGCTCAAGCTTAATCTCAAGTTCATCACACCATCAGATCGGTTCAACCCTGTTGCAAAAATTGTTCAAGGAGGAATAGATGAGCCAGTTAATTGTTGTTGCATTTGACGATGAATTTCGAGCTGAAGAAGTTCGGTTGACACTCCAACGGATGCAACGAGAGTATCTTGTTGATCTAGAGGATGCTGTCGTTGTGGTCAAGAATAGTGAAGGTAAGCTGCAGCTGAAACAGACTTACAATCTAGTCGGAGCTGGTGCCGCAAGTGGCAGTTTTTGGGGCCTTCTGATCGGTCTACTCTTGTTCAATCCGCTGATCGGAGTTGCTGCAGGAGCTGCTGTAGGAGCAATCTCCGGTTCCCTTGCTGACATTGGCATTGATGACAACTTTATCCGGGAATTGGGCAACACCATTGAGCCAGGAACCTCAGCACTGTTTATCTTAGTGCGTAAGGTCACCCCTGACAAAGTTCTCCAAGAGTTGCAACCACTTGAGGGCCGGATCTTAAGGACATCCTTATCAAAAGAGGATGAGGATGAGCTCAAAGCTGCTCTGGAAAAGTCTCGGCCCGCAGCCGTTTGATCCGATAGGAGGGCTGATCGGTCAGCCTGAGCCAGAGGTTGATCTCTCTGATGTATTCGGTGGGATCAACCAACAACAGAATCGGTGGTTTGACTTGATCTTATCTAAGATTTTGAGGGAGTTTTTGTAATGAGAAGACATTTCCAGGCTCAGGGTAACTCTCAGGTTCTTATGGTTAGGATCTCAGCCCTGATCGCAGCCCTTACGATCTTGGTTGGGGGTTGTGTTCCTATTGATCCTGAAGAAGCAGCAGAACCTGCCGAGACTCCTAGCCCTGAGATCCATGTTGAGCTATCGGCTGACTTGCAAGTTACCGCTGATCATATTATCGAGTTTCAGTATCGGATTGGAGGGCGAGGGGTTACCGAAGGAAGATTTCGGGATCCAGTTGATGTTACAGTCGATTCTAAAGGTCAGATCTTGGTGATCGATCAGGGCAATAATCGGGTTCAGATCTTTGATAGCTCCGGTAACTTTCTCAAGTATCTGGGAACGCTTGGTGTAGATCCAGGCTCATTTCGATCTCCATCAGGATTTACAGTTGATAGCTTAGGCCGGATCTTAGTTGCAGATACGAATAATAACCGCGTGCAAGTGTTCGATCCAGAGGGAACCTACATCACCCAAATCGGTGAACCTGGGTTTGGTGAAGGGCAGTTTATTAAGCCTAGTGCCGTTGCTGTTGATCCTTTAGGTCAAACGTGGGTTATCGATTCTGTCAATACTCGTATTCAGGTTTTTGATCCAGAAGGACAGTATCTATTTAAGTTTGGAAGTCCAGGATTTGGCGAAAGCGATTTTCTCCAGTTGGGCAGCATCACGTTTGGGATCAAAAATCATGCTTTAATTACCGATAGCAAGAAAAATGTGATCCAAGAATTTGATTACCAAGGAGACTTTGTGGACTCCTTTGGTGAGTTTGGTTCTGATTCAGGTCAGTTCTCTTCACCTTCAGGGATCACAGTCGATCATCAAAATCGAATTTGGGTTGTGGATACACGCAATCATCGGATTCAAGTCTTTGATCAAAGTTTTGAACATTTATTCTCCTTTGGCGAAGTTGGCTTTGGATTAGGGCAATTTAGTCAGCCAGGTAGTGTGACTGTGACTGAAGAGGGTAAGGTTCTCGTGGCCGATACAGGCAATAACCGGATCCAGGTTTTTCAACTCCTGGGTCCTATGATCTAAATAAGCTCAATAAACTAACGGTCTTGTCCCAGCTTCGTTTACCGAATCAAGCAGGTAAGGGGTGAAAGTCGCTATTCTATAGAAGATGGTTGCACTGATCCTCGGTTATGCTTCCCCTGCTTGATCAACTCCTTGCCCCTGAGTGGTTCATGCCACATGGCCAGTGTTATCTTTGGAATCCTTCCCTGGTTAGCCTTCACGCGATTTCAGACGGACTGATCGCGCTAGCCTACTACTCAATCCCGATCTCATTGACTCTCTTGGTACGACAGCGCCAGGATCTTCCATTTATTCGGATCTTTTGGTTGTTTGTAGGTTTCATTGTTGCGTGTGGCACAACCCATCTGTTGGAGGTCTGGACACTTTGGTACCCTGCTTACTGGCTTAGTGGAGTGATCAAAGCAGTCACAGCATTCATTTCCCTCTACACGGCTGTGGAGTTATTGCCCCTGATTCCACAAATTGTGGCCCTTCCTAGCCCAGCTCAGTTAGCAGCAACCAATCAGGCATTGGAACACCAGATCAAGAGACGTGAAATGGCCGAGCAAACGCTCCAGAAGCTCAATCAAGAATTAGAGCAGCGGGTTGAGCAACGCACGCTGGAATTACAGCATCTCAATGCCATCCTCAGGCAACAGGCTAATCAGCAACAAGCTATTGCTCGTTTGGGACAAGAAGCGTTGTTAGAGATCTCCTTACCGGAACTGATCCAACATGCCGCCAAAACAGTTGCAACAACGCTCCAAGTCAGCCATTGCTTGATCCTCAAAGTCTTACCCAACCAAACCCTGCAAATTATGGCAGCAACAGGCTGGAACAATCAGCGAATTGGCCAAAAGATAGATCAGCAGCCTCTGATCGATACGGCTTTGGCAACTGAAGAGCCTGTCTTTTGGAGTGGTTTAAGCCAGACTTTTCTTGAATCTGACTATCCATTCTTTCAAGGCGATCGAATCAATGCAGGAGTTAGTGTGCGGATTGCTGGCAAGTCTGGCCCCTTTGGGATCTTAGGAGTTTACAGTCAGGATCCTCGTAACTTTAATCATGATGATGCTTTATTTTTGCAGGCCATTGTAGCTATTTTGTCCACTGTGATCGGACGACAACAGACCGAAGCTGCCTTGAAACAAAACGAAGATCGACTGCGCCTAGCTCTGGATAATTCTCCGATTGCGATGTTCAGTCAAGATCTCAATCTTCAATACACATGGATCTACAATCCTAAACACAACACTCAGATCGAAGACTGGGTTGGACATACTGATCACGAGCTTATGGCAACGGCCAGCCCTCATGTCATCGAATTAAAACAGCAGGTTCTTGATCAAGGCATCAGTTTAAGGAAAACAGTAGATGTGACATTCAATGGGCAAGCCTCTACGTTTGATCTAATTCTGGAGCCTATGTGTGAGGATCATGAGGTCATTGGTTTAATTGGAGTTGCGGTCGATATTACCGAATTGCAGCGGATAGAGCGGGTCAAGGATGAGTTTCTCTCGGTAGTCAGTCACGAACTCCGAACTCCATTATCCTCTCTCCATGGATCGTTAACATTGCTTGCAACAGGTCGATTAGGTACGCTTGAATCCAAGGGGCAGCGCCTCTTAGAAATTGCAGTCAACAACACTGATCGGTTAGTCCGACTTGTCAGTGACATCCTCGATCTAGAGCGCTTAGAAGCAGGCAAACTTAGAATTGAAAAACAACACTGTAATGCGGCTGAACTGATCACTCAAGCGATCGAAACGATGCAACCTATGGCACAGAAAGCCAAAGTGATGTTGAGGGGATCTCTTCAATCTGTCGAATTCTGGGCTGATCCCGATCGGATTTTGCAGGTTCTGACGAACCTCTTAAGTAATGCAATTAAATTTTCGCCACCTGACAGTATCGTTCAAGTTGATGCATGCTATGAATTGGATACAATGATCCAGTTCCGAGTTGAGGATCAAGGGCGTGGGATTCCAAAAGATCAGTGGGAAGCTATTTTTGAACGATTTCAGCAAGTTGATGCCTCAGATGCTCGCCAGAAAGGAGGAACAGGGTTAGGATTGCCCATCTGCAAAACAATTGTACGGCAGCACGGAGGCCAGATCTGGGTCAAAAGTAAGCTGGGTCATGGAAGTCGTTTCTATTTCACGCTACCGATCGAACCCGAAGCTGATGACGACAACGACGCCTAGAACAAGGCTATGTGGTCTAGATCCTTGCTGACTATGGGAAAGTCGCAGTTTCACAGGCTATTCACAATTGTCATATAGTCTGAAGTCCTGCCATTGATGATCGTAGTTGATGAGCTTCATGAGCAAGGTAATTCAGACCCAACTGACTACTGACTGAGGAAACTCTGACTCTTGGAAGATCCCAAACCTTAACCAGCATTATGTCAACAAGGTGTGTTCTCATCATTGATGATGAAGATGATATCCGTGAAGTTGCTCAGATTAGCCTGGAGACGATGGCTAGCTGGGACGTCCTAACTGCAGCTTCGGGACCAGAGGGAGTCAAGCTTGCTGAGACCGAACAGCCTGACTTGATCTTATTAGACTTGATGATGCCAGCAATGGATGGCTTCAGTACCCTCCAAGTCCTCCAGAACAATTCTAGAACCCAGCATATTCCTGTGATCTTTCTGACCGCAAAGGTGCGATCACGACTCATCCAGGATCACTCTCATGCCTTAAGCGCGGTTGGAGTCATTACCAAGCCGTTCAACGCGATCGATTTAGCCGATCAAATCAGTGAGATTGTAGGCTGGTAGCCGTGGTTTCGATACCAGCATTGTTTAGATCACTGGATCAACTCATTCACGACTCCTTCACAATTGGCCAGTAAATTCTAGCTATGTCAATTCTGTTACTCGTTTGCGATCTCTTGTCATGCTAGAAACATTAACCACGCTTCCTTTTCAACGGAGCTTACTGGTTGCTCTAATTATCTTGGCTGGGCTCATATTCTATGGCCTTGGCCGCATGATCCCACGGATGATCAAACTGGTTAGCAGCTTGTTCACAACCCCAGAGACTGCCGAGGGATACAAGAGCATCTTCGATCCCTATCGAAACTTACTGGGTATTGTTACTGCCCTTGCGGCTGCAGAGGTAGCGATCGTCCTGATTCCCAAGAACGGGTGGTTGAGCTCAGCTGAAGTGGGAATGAGTCTAACCTTGTTGGTTGCAGTTAGTTGGCTATCCTCCCGATTGTTTCGCCAATTCTCCGATGTTTACCTCCTTGATGCTGCCTTCAAAACCGGACGTAAACTGAATAGCGAACTCTTGGTCGTGGGCAAAGTTGTTGCCAATGTTGTGATCGTGTTGGCCGCAGTGATCCTGTTTGCTGAGGGCCATCATATCAACATTTTCGGTCTGTTTGCCAGCTTGGGAGTCGGTGGATTGGCGGTTGCTTTTGCAGCTAAAAGTACACTGGAGCAGGTCCTTGGTGGGGTTGTGATCCTGATCGATCGGCCCTTTTCTGTGGATGACTATATTGGCTTATCGGATGGTACCTTTGGTCGGGTTGAGTCAATTGGCTTACGTTCCACCAAAATCCGCACCTCTGGCAAAGGTACCCTGATGGTTGTGCCGAATAGCTCTCTGGTGCAGGCTCATGTCGAAAACTTCACTGGGGCCAAGAAGATCATGTCGATCTTGAATCTGACCTTTCATCATCCTGTACCCCCGGAAGAGCGAGCGTTGATCCGTCAGGTGATCCACGAAACCACAGATAGTATTTTTGGTATTGATCCACGCAGCACCGATATTTCCTTTCGGGAGATGGGCAGTGTGCGCAATGGCAAGGGTAAAGTTCAAGCCCAATGTACATTTTTTATCCTTGGATCTGGCAGTGCCACCATTGAGTTGCGGCAACAGCTCCTCGACATTGCCAATCAACGCTTAAGCCAGAAACTGCTGGAATACGATATCTCGTTTGATATCGAAGATCCAACGATTTACATTGACTCCCCGATCACCATTTGAAGAGGTTATGGCAATGGATGCTCTTAACTCATTCTTGAACTCAGTGTTTAACGTTGTGATCGATCTGATCCCACTTGAAGCGATCCAAGCGGAAATTCCCCGGCTAACGACGTTTGGATTCTTTCTGTTCCTGGCCATTTTGATCGGTCGCTACACTCCTGATTTGGTTGGACTTGTAATTCGGAGATTTTTTCCAGAATCCGTGGCTGATATCTACCGCCATCTGATCCAACCGCTGGAAAATTTGTTCCAAATTACTGGAACCGTCTTCTTGATTTCATTCTCGATGGTTTGGCTCCGACCTTACACTGATCTCTACAGCTTTGCTCGCCCTCTTCTCGATCTGGGTGTGATTCTGACTACTGCTTGGCTAGCTTCCCGCTTGTTTCAACAACTGGTCCGTGCCTACGGGATCACGATCCTCCGCAAAATGGGGCGGGATGTAGATGATCTATTGTTGATCTTTGAAACCGTGGCGAATGTGTTGATCGGGTTAATTGCGGTGCTTGCATTTGCCCAAAGTCAAGAGGTGAACCTGGTAGGCTTGCTGGCTAGCTTCGGGATCGGGGGTCTTGCCGTTGCCTTTGCCGCCCAGAAGATCTTGGAGCAGCTCCTGAGTACTCTGGTGATTTATCTGGATCGGCCTTTTGTGCAGGGAGATTACATTCGTCTTTCCGATGGTCAACTGGGCCGGATTGAGTCGATTGGGTTACGTTCCACGAAGATCCGGACAGCGGCCAAAGCAACCTTATTGGTGGTGCCCAATTCCAACCTGGTCAGCTCAGAATTAGAAAATCTGACGATGGCCAAGAAGGTCATGGTGATGCTGCACCTCGACTTTGAAGACGCTTTGCAGGAACAGGATGAAGCTCTGGTTCAACAAGTGATCACCGAAGGCACCAATTCTGTTTTTGGGATCGATCCTGGCAGTACCAATATTTCCTTCCTCAGCAATGGTAGCGGTGAAACCCATCGGGCTAGGATTACATTCTTTATTCTGGGATCGCGGGATAACTCGGTTCAACTTCGGAAGCGACTGTTGGAAGTTGCCAATGAAAAGATCTCCAAACAGCTCTCAGAATTTGGCATTCACTTCCACGCCCAGGATCCGACAGTCTATGTGGATGCCCCGGTCACAGTCTAAAGGATCGGCTCTAATCGCAAGAGGTAGTTAACGGCTAGAGCATCTGGGTCTACGTCAAGGAATTGTTACAAATCTACCAGATCCGCAAAAATGATTTTAGGATGATGCTGCCAGTCTGACTCTAGTTTGTAGCCTGAAACACAGCAACTTTACGCTACCTGGAAACGTCCTGGCAAAAGGATCATTTGAGTTTGCCAATCTGGTGTCCAGATGGGGTTTAACTCGTGATCTTCTGACTCGATCTCGCTGAGTATCACAACGTCACACACAGATTCCTAAAACATCGCCCTAGAGGTTATGACAATGCCTTTTGATCAAACCCCTCGCACGAAGCCAATGGATCGCTTGGAGCGAGATGATATTGGCTCCAACCCTACCCAAAACCGGACGTTTGCCAATGTTCTGGCTAGCCGCTTCACCCGTCGGGCGGCTATGCAAGGGATCACCGCCACCGCAGCCATGGCAGCTTTCGGCCAAATCTTTACCAAGCAGCAAAGCAATCAAGCCGCCGCTGCTACCTCTTCCCTGACGTTTGAAGAGATCCCCCACGCCTATGAGCCCAGCCACCGCGTGGCCAGAGGCTACAGTGCTGATGTCTTGATCCGCTGGGGTGATCCCGTTGTTCCGGGTGCATCTGCGTTTGATCCGATGAATCAGTCTGCTGCTGCCCAAGAGCAACAGTTTGGCTACAACAACGACATGATCGCGTACTTCCCCCTGCCTCAGGGATCGGACAACAGCGAAAACGGGATCCTCTGTGTTAACCACGAGTACACCGATACTCACCTGATGTTCCCTGGCTATGCCGATGGCGGTGCTGCTTTTGATGGCTTAACCCAAGCCCAATCGGACATTGAGTTGGCCGCCCACGGTGTTTCCGTGATCGAGGTCAGGAAGGACAACGGCAAGTGGCAGGTGGTTCCCGATAGCCGCTACAACCGCACGATCCGCTTGAGCAGCACCCCGATCGCTATCTCTGGTCCGGCGGCAGGCCATGATCGCCTCAAGACCTCTGCCGATCCCTCTGGCAACCTGGTGATTGGCACGATCAACAACTGTGCAGGTGGCTGGACTCCCTGGGGAACCTATCTGACGGCTGAGGAAAACTTCCACCAGTACTTCGCTGGTGAAGGTGACAAGGCTGAGTATGAGCGTTACGGAATCGTCGGCAAGCCTAGCTACAACTGGGGTAAGTACCACGATCGCTTCGATATTGCCAAAGAGCCCAATGAGCCCGCTCGGTTTGGTTGGGTGGTTGAAATTGATCCCTATGAGCCAAGCTCGACTCCGGTGAAGCGGACGGCGTTAGGTCGGTTTAAGCACGAGAATGCCACCACCGTTCTGGCTCCTGACGGTCGGGTTGTGGTCTACTCCGGTGACGATGAGCGGTTTGACTATATCTACAAGTTTGTGACCGCAGGCACCTACAACCCCAACGATCGCAGCGCCAACATGAACTTGCTGGATGAGGGAACCCTCTACGTTGCCAAGTTTGAAGATGATGGTCGCTTGATCTGGATGCCTGT
>CAZONZ010000115.1:0-10377 GCA_964581005.1 uncultured bacterium | reverse complement strand
TTCTACGGGCGATCCGCAAAGGATCCACGACGCGGAAGTTACCTGTGGTCATGCTGACGACCAAAGGAGCGGATCATGACAAAGCCTGGGGGTTAGATATGGGAGCCGATGCGTATTTGACTAAGCCATTTGATCCTGAAAATCTTGTCAGTGTTGTTCGCCGACTTGCCTAGTTAGACGCCAGGGATCGATACGTGATTGATCACTACTACACCAGGTTATTGATCCAGGGTCCGGATCCCCTGTTGCAAAACGATCAAGACTTGACTGAAATTCCTCGTTAACAGAGCCATCACATCTAACCACAAACCAGGGAAAACCTGGCTCTTGATCACTCCATCGGGATCCAGTAAAAGACTCTGGTATGCTTCTTCTTGATAATAGAACCCGTCAAGTTTCTGCTCATGAACGGACCAAACAAGATATTCCTGAACCTGGTGACGATGATAGACCTGAAGTTTATCCCCTAGATCCACACTGGCGCTACTGGCTGCAATCTCAACAATGAACTCTGGAGCTCCTTCGAGATAATCATCCTCACTGATTCTGGAGGAACCCTTCTCGAATCTGAGGAGAGCATCAGGTTGCACCACATTACTGAGATCAAGACGAACCGTGACATTATCTCCAATCTGAGTCCCTGGAGTTGCAGCATGATAGGTTGCTAACCACCCCAAGATCAACGCATGAGGATACCCATGATGAGTGATCCGCACCGGAGATCCCATATACACGACTCCTTCTACTAATTCTGCCTTCGTGATCTCTGGCATCTTCTGATAGCGCCGTTCAAACTCATCGCCGCTCAGCCGATCCCCATTTTCGAGAGGTGGGATCTGAGTATCTCGGATCAGGATCATGAGTCCCCCTGAATGAAAAACTTGAATTGATCCCTATTAGTTAGCATAGTTCAGATCCATTTCAACCCTTTAAGAACTTCAACCCCAGAGAGCCACCCAGATCGGCAACGTCAACAAAGCAGCCACATAACCAACTGCTAAAGCTGCAACAGTGATCTCACGATCGAGATTATATTCTTCAGCTAAAACTAAGGTAGCAATTGCGGGAGGCATTCCGGCTTGAAGGGTGATCATCAGGCGAGGCAGGGCAGGTAAGGACGTCAAGGATAGTCCCAATCCGACAACTACGGGTACGATGATAATCTTGATCACTAAGGCAATAGCTGCATATCCAAAACTGCGCCATTGGGAGACCTGGGCTAGACGCATACCTAACAAGATCAAACTGAGTGGGATCATCGTCCAGGCAAACCGACGCAAGCTGAGATCGATCCAGAACGGTAAGGGCTGTTGACTTAAGGTGACACCCACGCCAAAGGCCCAAAGGGTTGGACTTCGGATCACGTTGGCTAGGAGTTGCAGTTGACTGACTTCACTCCGACTAAAGCGACTGGCAACCCACACCCCAAATCCATATACGCTAAATACATTCCCTAACATGTCATAAAACAATGCCCACGCAAAATAGGTAGGTCCGCCAACAGCCAAACAGATCGGAAATCCTAAATAGCCGGTATTGCCCAACATGGAGGTCAGGTGAAAACTACCTCGCTGCGCATCCGACCAGTTTGGAGATCGCCACTGAGTTCCCCGATCCTTCAGTTTCTCCTGTTCCTCACGATCCTTGAGATCCGCAAGATCCTGTAGCTCCTTGGGCTTCTCAGCAAGATCTCGTAGCTCTATGGATTTCTCAGCAATCTCAAGATTCTGGAGATCCTGAAGATCCTGGGAGTTCTCAACAACCTCAAGATCCTGGGTATCCTGGGAATCCTCAGAACCCAGACTTCTCTGCCGTAACCACCGAATTCGATCAAACCGTTCCCAGATCCGGATCCAGAGATTGGCCAAGCTGCCCCCCAATCCCACAGCAGTCATAGAGACGATCGGGGCCAGCCAAACCTCCTGATTTAGCTCCACCCCTCGCCAAAACCCAATCACTCCCACCGGAGCCCCGATCCAATACATAAATCGCCCGATCCATTGAGGCTGAAAGTAAGGACGCAGCCACTTAGGCATCCCTTTCGAGATCAAAACCCCCAGGCATGTCCAGCCCAGGAGCGGCAGATAGACCGTGATCAAGGTTGCAACCACAACTGCTCAACTTTTCAACGCCACGATCGCCCGCACCACATCTTCAACCATCCGATCAGGTGTCGAAGCCCCCGATGTTACCCCGATCCGCATCGGACCCTCCGGCAGCCAGTTGTCTAAAACCTCCAGATCCTGGTGCAGCGGCTTATGTCGGATCCGATTTCCAGGACCAATACACTCAGGCCCATCAATGTGGTACGAGACTAACCCTTTTTCTAAAGCGATCTCATGCAGGTGCGTCGTATTCGATGAATTGAACCCTCCGATCACCACCATGTGATCCAGAGACTGCTCAACCAGATCAAACATGGCATCTTGGCGTTCCTGAGTGGCATTACAAATCGTGTTGAAACTCATGAAATGATCATTCAACTGCTGGGGTCCGTACTTACGCAACATGGTTGTCTCAAACAACTTAGCGATCTCACGAGTTTCCCCTTCCAACATCGTTGTTTGGTTGGCAATCCCGATCCGTTCCAGATCCACATCCGGATCAAAGCCTGGGGATATCGCAGGTCCGAAGCGCCGCATGAACTCCTCTCGATCGCCACCCTGCAAAATATAGTTGGCGACCCATTCGGCCTCGTGCAGATTCAAAACGATCAGATACGTCTTGGCAAACGAACTCGTTGCAATTGTCTCTTCGTGCTTATATTTACCATGGATCACTGAGGTAAAGCTAGCGGCCCGATGTTTATCCACCTGATTCCAGACTCGTGACACCCAGGGGCAGGTTGTATCCACGATCTCATTGCCACGCTGCTGGAAAAACTCCATCTCCTGCACACTGGCTCCAAACGCAGGCCAGAGGATCACATCTTGAGGCTGGATCTGGGAAAAGTCTTTCTGCCCATCCTGTTTTTCGACAAATTTGATCCCCATCGCTTTCAGATCCTGATTCACTTGGGGATTATGAATGATCTCATTGGTGATCCAGAGCTGGCGATCGGGAAAGCGCCGTCGAGCTTCATAGGCATACTCCACCGCTCGCTCAACCCCCCAGCAAAAGCCAAACGCTTTCGCCAAATAGATCGTTACCTCACCCTCCTGATAGACATTTCCATTCGCCCGGATCTGTTCCACCAGGGAACTCTGATAAGCCGTCTGCAGCTCACTCTGAACCTCTTGCTTATGCTCCTCGAAGCCCTTGGCAAAGTAGGTCTCGGATCGTCGCAGCGTTTTCCGCAGTTGCTTTGGATCCTGGGCTGCCTCCTGATGGGATCCCTCGTGAGCAGGTGCAGCAGGATGAGTTGGGGTTGAGCTGATCGGGGTAGGAGTTGCAGATTCCGTCATGATGGCAACAGGTTGATCACAACATAGGTCCTCTTCAGGGTAACCGAGATTGATCCTGTGCGTTCGTAACCTACAACCTGTGGCTGGATGGATCAGGTCGTCGTGGTAAGTGAAACCAGTACAGGGCTTGGTCGGACTACAAAAGGCTGATCAGCATTGCCGATCAGCGATACAAAGTCCATTTAGAGACTATTGGCAAGTGATGATTTTACTAGGAGAGGATCATGGGACGGACGGCTGAAGAGTTCATTGCGAGTTTGCCAACGGACAGCCAAGCGCGTGTGCATGAAGAAGCTGAACGGTTAATTGCTGGAGAATTTCTGCGTCAGCTCCGTCATATGGCTGAACTTTCTGAAGAAGAAGTAGCAACGCGGATGGGAATCCGGCAAGACAATATCTCCGGAATGGAGCAGCGCAAGGATATTCATCTCTCTACACTCTTCCACTATGTCAATTCATTGGGAGGGGAATTAACCTTAACAGTGAATTTTCCCGGTCATCCTCAGGTATTCATTATGCCTCCTCAAGTAGCGAATCTAGATCAGGAGTCTTTTTTGAAAGAAGTGATGTCTGATCTAACATAATTGAGTCTGAGGAAAACGCTCTGTCCTCCGGATCTTTCTCTAATGAATGGCAGGTTTGAGAGAATGTTGTTTGATCCCTTCTATACTCATAGAAGAAGCAACTCAAGACGCATTGAACCCTCCGATCACTACCATTTGATCCAGAGACTGCTCAACCAGATCAAATATGGCATCCTGGCATTCCTGAGTGGCATTGCAAATCGTGTTGAAACTCATAAAACGATCATTCAACTGCTGGGGTCTATACTTACGCAACATGGTTGTCTCAAACAACATAGCGATCTCACGAGTTTCCCCTTCTAACATCGTTGTTTAATTGGCAATCCCGATCCGTTCCCAATCCACATCCAGATCAAAGCCTGGGGATGTCATAGGTCCGAAGCGCCGCAGAACATCGATCGACCAAGCACTTACGCGAAGCAATCCAATCCTTGAGTTCGCGCAAAGCGGAGTTATACACGCCTCTGCAGGTCTCAAGCCAATCGAGCAATTCAGTTTGCTGCACGGCATCTGGATAGATTCGGTAGGTATAGTTGATGGTCAGCATCGTTATAGTTTACTAGGACTGGAGCGGGCTGGTAAATGCTTGCATCGGGGGCATCGAACCCCACTCAGCCAGCGGCGAGACTCCATGTATCCCGACGCTGACCCTGCGGGTACAACGCGGGACTTATATTCTCGCGCTCTTAGCAGTTAGAGTTGGGGTATAGGACTCTGAGCAGCTTGATCAAGCCCACATCGCTATGAAATTTCCAGGCTCCCTGATCTACCAAGGTTTTCGGCAGGCTCTTCGCAACCCCCGGATCCGTCCCTGGATCATGTTGGGGATCTTTGTGTACCTCCTGAGCCCCATTGATCTGGTCCCGTCGCTGTTACCTGTATTAGGAGAAGTCGATGATCTCGTCTTGGTCGGGATCTTGCTTTCTGAACTGCTGCAGATCTGGGCTGGGGATCCATTTACCCCCCAAAGGCGAGAGCCAGCTCCCGGATCTCAAGCATCTGAACCTCCAGCTAGTACCATGATCATCGATATTCCAGCAAAGTCCGTTGATCAGGATTGAGAGAACTTTTGCTCCTCCCTCCAGAATCATTAGAAAACCTATAAAAACTGGGGAAGCTGATCAATCAAGATGTTAGGAAAGGTTGGGGATACACATGGATCCTATTCTTCCCTTAGAGATCCCTGAGAAGTCTGAGGGGGAGACGACTCCAGAAGTTACCTTGAGAAGCTTAGAGGATTTGACCTTATCACTTCTCGATTTCTGGGTTAGGATCACGTCCAATAGGTATTAATTCGGTTGCTTGCGACTGCAAAACAAGGAGTGCAAGAATTCATGGGACTTACTGAGATCGTGTCCAAAGAGCTTGAGAATGCTCGTGCTGTTTGCTCCGAGTATGGTGAAGGGGATCCGCACTGCCGCGCCGCTTGGGATGCCGTAGAAGAGGTGCTCGCTGCCCGTAGTCACCAACCCAGCAAGCCTACCAGCCTGGAACAGTATTGCGCTGAAAACCCAGATGCGACGGAATGCCGGGTCTACGATAACTAATCCTGCTAGGCCACTAGGCCAAGTTTGATCAATCTCTCCACCTCATGTATCCATTCAGGATCCTCTAGCTTTTTGACTCCGCTGATAAGCCCGATCAGATCATTCTGGTCGGGTTTGTGCATTGGCCGATCTCGATGATCACCTGCGACAGGATTGATAGTGCTAAGGATCCGTTTCTGGCTTAGGCTGGACATTAGCAAACCATCCAAAACGTGATCCGCATGACTAGCTCTAGAAGTAGCAACTGTCCAGTGTGGATCCGAGTGATTGAGAGTGAACCGTTAGCAAGGGGAAGGCAACGATGCTGTTGATTGGTTCTGGGCAAACCTTCGTCCGTGATCTAGAGACGGCGGGCGCACTGGCGATCTATGTGGCTCCGGTGGGGGGATCGGAAGGTCACTATCGGCGGCGGCTGCGGGGAGCTGGCTACGGTGTGGTTCACATGAGTGCCAAAGGGATTGGCGATCTGTCTGCTTATTTAACGGGAACGCATGGGGTTCGCCCACCCCACCTGGGTAAGTCAGATCGGCGGACTTATTTCTTCCCAGCTTTGGTGGATCAGTACCGTCAAGCGCTTTCCTCCAAGGCCAAAGGGCTAGTGTTCTGGTTCTATGAAGGGCATGTGCTCGCTCAACAAGAATTGAACTATTTGATCCAGCTCTCGGCCCAGGATCCGCACCTCAAGTTTGTGGTAGAAGTCGCACGGGATCGCGTTGTCCGATGGCAACCCTTAAACCAAGCTCTGAGTGCTTGAGCAGTCTAAGCTGATCTAAACTAGTACAGTCTGGCCTCCAGGCTGACCCATTCCCCATGTCCTCAATGGGACTCACGATCTGTGATCTTGCCGATTGACTCCCTTCATCAGGGCCACTGGTTTAAGCTGATCTGTGGTGCTAGTTTTCACCATCTTCCTTCCATCCGTAATCTTGCCCTGATCTACACGCTTGCAGGTGCCGATTGCATCGATCTAGCTGCCGATCCGGCCATTGTTCGAGCTGCTCAAGCTGGGATCGAGGTGGCGCAACGAGTCGATCCAACCTGTTCTCCCCCTCTGTTGATGGCCAGCTTTAACGATGGCGAGGATCCGCATTTTCGCAAAGCTCAGGTGATCGACTCCAGCTGTCCATCCAGCTGCCCCCAACCCTGTTTAGCGGTTTGTCCTCCCCACGCGATCTTGACAAATTCTCAACCTGCTGGGATTCAGATTCAAGCTGATCTATGCTATGGCTGTGGTCGGTGTGAACCGATTTGTCCACATCATCGGATTGAGACCGTAGGCTATCAACCTGCGGCGGCTCAGATCTTGCCCTTGCTGATCCAGAGTGGGGTTGAGGCTGTCGAGATCCATACTCAGGTGGGTCGTTTAGCAGCCTTTCGTCAGATCTGGGATGACCTGCAGCCTTATCTGATTCAGCTCAAGGTGATCTCGATCAGTTTTGGGAACGGGCTGGGATTGGAGGATTATCTGCATCGTCTGGCTCAGCTGCTAGAACCGTGGTGGCGGCGGTCTCCGTTGGGATCGGCTATTGGGGGAACCGTGATCTGGCAGACGGATGGGCGTCCGATGAGTGGGGATATTGGTCCTGGCACGACCAAAGCGACCCTGAAGGTAGCGGATCAGGTGTTGGCAATGCAATTACCAGGGTATGTGCAATTAGCGGGAGGGACTAATGCTGCAACCGTTCCACAGATAGGGAATCGAGCGATCGCAGGTGTGGCTTACGGCAGTTTTGCTCGCCAACACGTTGCCACTGCCGCTGAGATTCCGCATCTTGAACAGGAGCCTGATGTCTTAAAACAGGCCGTAGCGCAGGCTTATCAATTGGTCAGTCAGATCAAATCCCGATCCCCTCTGCGAGTTTGAATGGTTTGCGAGAGGGTTTGCACGATCGACTGGATCTTGATTTGATGAATCTGATCGAATCTCCCATGGAATCTCCAACCCAGGATCCTCACCCTGCTGAGCTCAACTCTGATTGAATCAACCTAGGTTATCAGACTGGATCATGTTAGACCCATCGTGATCGTCTGCACGACCTTGTGTGCCTGCCCCTGACCCACGATCTGGTGTTCATGGTTTCCCAGAACCCTTTGCTTTATGATGACCTCGACAGATTTGCTTCAGTCCCACCCGGCAGAGTCTCGCGCTTCAACTCAGCTGGAACGGTGGCCGACTCAGGCACAGATGACCGACAACATCGATCAATTGCTGGAGGTGTTACCGGAACGGATCGGCATTAGTTTGAAGCAGCATCCCATGATCGAGTCGGTGATCGAAGTTGTGCTCGATCTAGGCCGCTTACCGGAAGCGCGTTTTCCAGGATCCGCTGAGTATTTATCCTCGGAACCGATCAGTCGGGCCGATCTAGACTATGTGATTAACCACGTAGGCGAGTTTAGCGGTGATAACCGGGCCGGGATCGAGTCCACGCTGCATCGGATCAGTGCGATCCGGAATCGTCAGGGTGTGGTGATCGGTTTAACCTGTCGGGTGGGTCGTTGTGTGTTCGGCGTGATCAGCATCATCCGTGATCTGGTTGAGCTGGGCAAGTCAATGTTGTTGCTAGGGCGTCCGGGTGTGGGTAAAACGACGGCCCTGCGTGAGATCGCTCGTGTCTTAGCGGACGATTTCCAGAAGCGGGTTGTGATCATTGATACCTCTAACGAGATCGCAGGGGATGGAGACATTCCTCATCCAGGGATCGGTCGAGCCCGTCGAATGCAGGTTGCCACACCAGAGCAGCAGCACAAGATCATGATCGAGGCGGTAGAAAACCACATGCCAGAAGTGATCGTGATTGACGAGATTGGGACGGAGTTAGAAGCCTTAGCGTCTCGGACGATCGCGGAACGGGGTGTGCAATTGGTGGCCACTGCGCATGGTAATCAATTAGAGAACTTGATCAAAAACCCCACTCTGTCGGATCTGGTGGGAGGGATCCAGTCGGTGACGCTGGGGGATGACGAGGCCCGACGACGCGGCAGCCAAAAAAGTGTGCTGGAACGCAAAGCCCCACCAACGTTTGAGATCGCGGTGGAAATGTTGGAGCGGACCCGTTGGGTGATCCATGAAAATGTGGCGATGACCGTGGATCAGTTGTTGCGGGGTCGAGAGGCTCAGGTTCAGATCCGGAGTCTGGATGCAGAAGGCAAGGTCTCGATCGTTCAGTCTGGCTCTGCTGGACCCCAATGGCCTCCCACGTCAGGATCTCCTGCCTTCACAACAGCGGGCGAATGGTCAGGGGGATCGAAGGCGAATCGGAGTGGTTGGCGACGGACGGGGCGGATGGAAGCATTGCCCTTTGATCCCTCAAATCGCTCGTTGACTAGCTTGCCTACCACAGGATCAACTCCTCCAGGAACCAAGAACGGGACCAAGGAGTATCGGATCGAACAACCTCACCCTCCGCAGACGAGTTCTCCACAAGCCAGGGGGGAGCAGGCGGATCTAGAGCCTGATGATGAGCCGTTGCCCTTGTTGGGAGTGCCAGACTTTGATCCCAGTGAGTTTGGGATGTTGCCGGACTACCAGGATCCTGGGATCCCAGCAGCGGATTACGATGAGGACGAGGGGACGCTGGATCAGGAGGGGCGGCCTCTACTGATCTACCCTTACGGGGTCAGTCGGTATCATTTAGATCAGGCAATCCGGACGCTGAAGCTACATGCCAGTGTGACCAAAGATCTTGATCGGGCGGATGTTGTGCTGGCATTGCGCTCGCATGTACGGAATCGATCCAAGATCCAACAGTTGGCCCAAAGCCGTCAGATCCCCTTGCACACCGTGAAGGCGAATACGTTGCTGTTGTTGTCCAGAGCACTACGTCGGATCCTCAACATCGATGATGATCACGAAACGGAAGACGATCTGGATGCCTTCATTCAAATGACACAGGGGGATGAAAGCGAGGCTCTGGAGGAGGCCCGTTTAGCCGTTGAACAGATCGTGATCCCTAAGTCACAGCCGGTAGAATTGCTACCTCGGCCTGCCATGATCCGCAAGCTCCAGCACGAACTGGTGGAACATTATCACCTACGAGCCAAGAGCTTTGGGGAAGAGCCCAATCGACGGCTGCGGATCTATCCTGATTGATGAGCGGGAACCATCCGTTCGGGATCACGGCTAACTTGAAGGTTAAGAGGGTGATCCCAACAATTCGTTTAGGCAACCGTCAGTCGTTGAGGCAATGGATCAAGCAAGTGACTTACAACGATTTAAGGGGATTTTCTCATGCCGATGATCTGTGATCTACGAGACTTGGCGGCTCGCTATGCAATGGGTGAGCGGAATTTCAAAAATTGTGATCTGAGTCACCCCGGCTTGCAGGAGGCTGATCTGCAGGACGCGGTCTTGAGTGGTGCCGATCTGAGTGGGTTGAATTTGGCTAAGGTGAATTTGGCTAAGGCGATCTTGATGGGCTCTAGCTTCTGTGGAACAAATTTGCAGCAGGCGAATCTCTGTCAGGCAAATTTGAATCGGGCGGTGTTGCGCAATGCGGTTCTGTGGCGGGCGGATCTGCGGCAGGCAATCTTGAGTCAGGCTCGTTTGAATCAGGCGATCGTAGAGTGGGCGTGTTTGCAGGGAGCTGATCTGAGTCGGGCCAATCTCTGCCAAGCCTATCTCAATCGTGCGGATCTTAGCTATACGAATTTGCAAGGGGCGAATCTGGATCAGGCCGATCTGGGGGAAGCCTGTCTCTATGGCAGCAATCTGAGTGGCACCAGTTTGATACGAACTGAGTTGGGGCGGGCTGATCTGCGCCAAACGATTTTGCGGGGGGCGGGGGTGCGGGCGGATACGTTTTTGGATCCGAAGTGGAGGAGGGTTTGGGAGTTGGTCAA
>CAZONZ010000114.1:0-10386 GCA_964581005.1 uncultured bacterium | reverse complement strand
TTACGGGGAGCCCGACAAACTGGCAATCTTGATCAAGAGTCCTTTGAGCTTGATGCTCGGATGGCTACTGAGATCACCGAACTCCTCCGCCGGATTGTGATGGACGAACTGATCTGAGTTTGCTGGACCAAGAGCGTAGCTTTCCAGCAGAAATGTCCGATCCCGACTCAAGACATAACCAATCATCGGGCGGCTTTACCCCTGGTGGGCTGAAGTAGGATCAGGGTGTCTTCTGAAAAAATGTTTTCTGCTTGACCCTTTGTACCCAGAAATCGGTCAAGCTCATGTTAAGCTAGCGAATATAAAGTTTTGTTGCGAGATCTTAGGACTCAGAGGCATGGTTAAGCAGGTACGACTCGATCCGATCGCACAGGTTGCGGAAGTAGCGACCAACAACAATTTGCTGTCGGTGTTGCTGGGGGAAGATCTGAATGTGCTGAAAGAGTGTGGCGGACGAGGACTCTGTGCCACCTGTCATGTTTACGTCAAAGAAGGGATGGACTCCCTCTCTCCCCTCAACCGACGTGAAGAACGGACCCTGCAAGTGATCACCACCTGCCAATCCAACTCTCGTCTGGCCTGCCAAGCCAGAGTCAAAGGGGATGGAGTTGTGGTTGAACTCCCGCCCGGTATGTACATCAATGCATTTAAGGATGTAGAAGCCTTGGTGGGTCGCCGTGCTGAACAACCGCTCCTGCATCCGGTTACAGGTCAAACCCTTGTGCAGGAAGGCAAACTAATCACCCGATCGGTGCTCAACTCGATCCAGGGATTAGATCTAGACATCAAAAAGGCTATCGACAACAGCAGCATAAGTCTGTGATCGATAGCCGCTATGCTACGAGGGCAAAACTGAATGGGCTCCAAGGCATCCTAGGGATCAAACGGATCCTAGGGCTCAAACCACAATGGGGACGGGTAAGGCGTCTTGAATGGCCAAGCTGGAGCAGGGAATGCTATCCGTCAGGATCGAGCTGGCGATGTTGCCGGAGTAGATTTCCAAGACGGCTTCGGCCAAGGCATCGAAGATCAGGCGCTGGCCGGGAAAAACGACCCGTTCAAAGTACCAACTCTCAATGTTTGTGATCCGGGCAATCTGAATCGAGCTGGTTGCATTCAAGTAGCAACAGGTGATTCTATGATCGAGTTGATTAAGCGGAATTGCATCGAGCGTTTGCATAAACCTTGCATCCAGTATTAGCGTTTCTCCATGTTAATCAGACTAACACTCAACGGGGATCATAGTAGTAGTGTGCGATACGGCTATCCAAGCTGCTCAAAAAATCCCCTGATCTCCTGATCGAACGGTAGTCAAAATCACGAAATCAATCTAAGGTTAAGGAGGCTCTAAGATCTAGAGATCCTGCAGATTCGAGAGATTAAGTTCTCGTCTAAGAAACTACAGAGATTTGGTTCGAAATAAACAAAAAGGAGGAATCCTGACGATCGTTTATAGGCTCAGGAATGCCTCAACGACCCGGCTCCCGCTCAATCCCACCCCGAACAGGGGTAATTCCTGTGGCATCAGAGGGTAGCCAGTTAAAGTTCTCCACCCGTAACTCCAGCGCCCCCGTTTGCCGGACTGGATTGTAGTGGACATTCACCCCATAGGTTCGTCGATCGTAACCCAGCGTATACGTCGTATCCACCCGTCGCCCAGATTGGAGATCGATGGTGGTCTCAGCGCCAGCCCGGACAGGACCGTAGACTTGCTGGAGAATGCCCAGGATCAGCTGCTCACGAGTGGTGATGCGATCAAACAGAAAGGGTGAAGCTCCGGAGAGAAATCCATTGGAGTAGGTCACATTGAGGTTGGTGTAGTCAAAGGCATCCGCCACAAAGCGGCCCACCACAGCATCGATCCCGACACTCCCCGCGACATAACTTTGGGTCTCACCATTGGAGTAGTAGGCTTGACTGCTGCTCACGCCTGTATTCAGCCAGATCCCTTCCTGGATCGGGCTAGGACTAAATCGGAGCTCTGGAGGAGGCCCTTCTAAGGTTTCCGTCAGTTCGGGTAGTTCTGGAGACCAAAGGGGGAAGGATCGACTCAACGCTGTGGCTAGTTGTAACCGCGTCAGCTCTAGCTGTTGATCCGTGTCTTCCTTTGCTTGGCTGAAGTCTTCCTCGATTGGATCCTGTCCAGGAGCTTGAATCTGATCAATGGCAACTTGATAGCTCAGATCCACCCCCGATGGCCCTAAATCAATCACAGGAGAGTTGTAGCGAGCTCCCAAGCGGTTTTGAACGATCTGAAACCCTAACAAACCATTAAAGAAACGCTCACGGTAGTCATAGCTATAGGTGACTCGACCCCCATCTCCTGTTGGGATCACATGTTCGACCTGGAAGCGGAGCCGATCGGCAAATTCTTCAAACACCAATCCTCGGATCTCTCCCAGGATCCGGGTGAGTTGACCATCCACGTAGGCAGCCTGGAACGTTGTCTGTAAGCCAAGACCATCCCCAATCCCTTGATCACTGGAGAATCGTTGAGGATAGATCTGGGGAGAGAGAACAAAGCTGAGATTGGGATCTTCGGATAGCTCGAAGTTGGGTTGAATGATCAGGCGGCGGCGTAATTCTTCTCGATCAAAGTCATCGTAGAAGATCGAGATGGGGGTCTGGCGTTGAAATTGATCGATCTGGAGTCGTAAGGGGAAGGGCAAGAAAACGGCATTGTCAAACGCTAACTGGGCAGGTTGAGCCGTCAGAACTCCACTACCATCAGGACGAAGTTCAAGTTGAGCCCTGGGAGCCCGAACTTGCAATTCTGGCGGATCATATTGATCATTGGTGACCCGGACATTTTCCCCCTCCCAGGTGGTGGCATCAAACGTGATCCGATCGGCTGTAAAACGGAGTAGACGGGGTTCTTGGCGTTCAGGGGTGAGAACCGATTGCTCTAACGGATCGTTGGCGAGTCCAGATGCAGCAACGTCAGCAGAGAGATTGTTGGTATCGACCTGGCCCGTGACCTGTTCAAGAACACCCTGTTCCAGACTAAAGTTGTACTCTAAGCGTTGCCCTTCGACCTGTTGATTGCCAACTTCAACCTGAACGGTACCTGTTGCTTCAACGATCCGCTGCACCAGATCAATCCGCATGAAGTCAGCCCGCAGGATCGATCGACCAAACTCCATTTCAACATTGCCTGTCGCCTCAAAAATCTGGGTTTGCTGATTGAAGGTTTGTTGATCAGAACGCAGGCGTAGAGATTCGGTTCGGACACTGAAGGATAAGGGATCGGTGCCTGGATCGGATGCAGCAGGGGTGGAGGGTGGAGAATCGAGGACTTCGGCGCGAGTACTGGGATCTTGCAGATCGTTGGCAGCGGGGATCGGATCAGGGGAAAGAGGTTCCTCTAGCGGAATAGAGGAAGAACTGGCTTGAGCCATCAAGGGTGGGATGGGGGCAGGTTGGATCGCTGGCAGAGAAGGATCCCACAGGGAGGCGAGTAGCGTAAGGGTGGGGAGTGTCATCCGGTCCGACCTCTGATCCAAATGTTCAAACCATCACGATTGCACCCGATCGGGAGTTTTAGTGATTACTCGATTGAGTTTACCGCTTACATAGCCTTCCAGGTCGAGACTGACGTACAAAAATCCAGCCTGTTGGAACGCGCTGACCAGATCCGGCAGGTTAGTAGACTGGATAAACGCTTGGATCTGGTCTGGAGGCAACTCGATTCTGGCGGTGTCACCTTCCGATCGAACCCGCACCTGCCGCCAACCTAACTGCCGCAAATAGCGCTCACCGGCTCCCACACGGGCCAATTTGGCTGAAGTGATCGCTTCACCGTAGGGAAACCGGGAACTTAAGCAGGGTTGAGCTGGCTTATCCCACCAGGGCAGTCCCAGATAGCGGGACAATTGCCGCACCTCCAGTTTGGTCACTCCCATTTCTGCCAGAGGGGATCGCACCCCCCGCTCAACGGCTGCTTGCACCCCAGGCCGATAATCCTGCAGATCGTCAGCATTCAATCCATCGACCACGTAGGGATACCCTCGATCCTGGGCGATCTGGCGGAGGCTGTCGTGCAGTTCCCGTTTGCAGAAGTAGCAGCGGTTTTGAGGATTGGCCGCGTAGTTAGGATCCTCCAGCTCATGGGTTTCAATGATCTCATGCTGCAGTCCCAGGTAGAGGGCTTGCTCAATGGCTTCGTCGAGATCTTCCGGTAGCAAGGAGGGAGAATTGGCGGTGATCGCCAGGGCTGCTGGACCTAACTGAGTATGAGCAATCTGTGCAACCAGGGTGCTGTCGATCCCACCGGAGTAGGCAACTAACACCTGATCCATCTGGCGGAAGAGATCTTGGAGTTGGGTCAACTTGGTGGCGAGATCAGAGGGGAGGGATGTGGAGAAGGGTGCAGGGGCAATCGGGGTAGACATGGCAGTTGAAGCAAGTGGTCAATTCACAAGTTGCGTCAGGAGATCGAGAGATCCCGGTATTGAGGCAAGGGGTGATCTTTTCGACAAATTAACGCTAGCTCAGATCCGGAGAGTGTGAGAAGGGGAATAGGGTCATCCTATCCAATGGATCACGATGCAATGGGGGCAATTGAGCCAGTTGAGTTGTACTACTCTCATTTATCCTCAAATGCATTGAGTAAAATTTGGCAGAGAAGCATCAAAATCATCTGGAAAAATCATCTGAACAGTAAACTTGCCTGAACACAAGCCGAATATACGAATGCTGTGGCAGCTACTGAAGTGGATGCCCCCTTTAAAAAGTTTGTACATTACTCAGAACCATTGTGCCCACTTAACATCCTTGGTCTCGAAATTGGCTTATGTTCCCCTTAAAGTGCAGGTCTTGATCGATTTTCTCAAGGATTATTGTTGCAACACCCGATCAACAAGAATGAAATAGTATAATTGGAAACCATTAACCCCTTGTGATGCAAAACACCAGAGCCCTGTGATCTTAAGATCGAGCCTGGATACGAAGGGTTTCTGGTTGACCCAGGTTGCCCTCAACAATCCGAACGTAGCGTTGATTGGCATCGAGATGGCGCACGATCGTGTAAAGGATTTCTATGTGATCCGGAGCTTGGATAGCTGCAGCGAGATCGGCCAGGGATAAGGGCTTCGTCTCCTTGTTGAGAACTGTGATTACCTTGCGCTGCAGATCGAGCACAGCTCCAGCCGCTTTTTTGCCAGCTTCGACACCCGGTTGATGATAGGCATTGATCCGGATCAACGAGGCATAGAACCCCACCGCCCGCTCGTACAACGCGATCAGGGCTCCCACACTGCGCGGATCGACCTGAGGGATGGTCACCGTGATCGATTGCCGTTGGTTCTCAAACAAAGCCTGTCGCGTTCCCTGCAAAAAGCCATGCAGATAATCACCAGACGTCACCCAGGGTTCAAGTTCCAGTGACGATCCGCTGCGATCCTGCAAGACTTCAATAAAGGTGACAAAGAAATTGTGAACCCCATCTCGGAGCTGCTGAACATAAGCATGTTGATCGGTGGATCCTTTGTTGCCGTAGACCGCGATACCTTGCTCCACCCAATGACCGTCCAGATCGTGAGATTTCCCCAACGATTCCATCACCAGCTGCTGCAGATACCGACTCAAGAGCGCAAGGCGATCCTTGTAGGGCAGCACCACCATATCCTTCTTGCCCCGCCCCTCTCCCACGGCATACCAAGCCAGGGCTAACAACGCTGCAGGATTTTGACGCAGATCCCGACACCGAGTGACCTCATCCATCTCCGCCGCCCCCGCCAACA
Source organism: uncultured bacterium (assembly GCA_964581005.1). GTDB lineage: Bacteria > Cyanobacteriota > Cyanobacteriia > Thermostichales > Thermostichaceae > CAZONZ01. The sequence goes on along the minus strand of CAZONZ010000114.1, from coordinate 4,645 downwards.
CACTGCGAATATCGATCCCTTGCAAAGCTGCAGGCAACAGTCCCACAGCCGAAAACTCTGACGTCCGACCTCCCACCCAATCAAAGATCGGAAAACGCTGGATCCATGCTTCGGCTTGGGCTTGCCGATCGAGACGACTGCCCTCCCCTGTGATCGCGACTGCATAATTTGGAAAACTCAATCCAGCTGCTTGGTAAGCTGCTTGCATCTCGATCATGCCGTTACGAGGCTCTGGCGTTCCACCGGATTTAGAGGTCACTGCCACCAGGGTTGATCCCAATTTGGATCGCAACTGAGCCAGAACCCGATCCATCCCATCAGGATCAGTATTGTCGATGAAATGAATCTCGATCGGAGGCTGATCGGGAGCCAGAGCCGCCGAGACAAATTGAGGGCCTAAGGCTGATCCACCAATCCCAATCCAGATCAGATCGGTAAATCGGCCTGCCGTAGGAGGAGTGAGGCTGCCGTGGTGGATTTGAGTTGCAAAGTGCTCGATCTGAGTCAGGGTGGATTGGATCGCAGCCGTTAGATCGGGGGTTGGAGCCAGCTCAGGGGATCGTAGCCAATAGTGGCCCACCTGCCGCTGTTCATCGGGATTGGCGATCGCTCCGGCCTCCAGGGCACGCATCTCCGCAAATGCCTGGGTAAAGCGGGGTTCCATGCTCGTTAACCAATCTGATCCAAACTGAATCCGACTGATATCGACAAAAAACCTCAAGCCAGCATGGAAATAAAGCCAGTCCTGATAGCGTTGCCACAACTCAGCGTGTTCGACCAAGTTCATCGCTCCCACAGTGATCGCTGTCCCAATTTTTATGTCATAGCGTATGGGCAAGTGGATCCTTGTGGTCTTAAGCAGCAAGTCAACTTTTGTATCGGAGTGTATCGCCGATCTCGAACTTGCGTGATGCAACCGGGTGATCGTGCCGGACCCAGCAGCAGCCTAAAACAGAATATCGTCCGATCGACCCCAGAGACTCCAGATGATCGCCCCGAAAATCGCGGTGTAGACCCAAACCATCGGTTCCAAAGAAAAAGCTTCCATCGTTAAGTACCTAAAAGAGCTTGTTTATCTAAATCCAATTATTGTGACAGTTCGTAACAATGTCAACCGATCTGCCAAGGTTATTTGGGGCACAGCGAGGGATATGGGGGTATGAGGTAAAGATCAGACTTGGGTTCCAGAAATAAGGGGATCACCCACAGAGATCGGAGGCGATCGCCCCAGATCGTGACCTAATCAGCCTCAATAGGTTGACCCGACCCGATCCCTTGAATATAGTGACGTTGGCTACTCACCCCCTAATCTTTGAATTTCCAGCTACAGAGGGCTCATGGCTGTACGCAATCTCTCAGGCCGATCACAAGCTTCCCGACATCCGCTTCGCACAGCCCAGTCTCCTATGGTGAACCCAGCCTCAGGATCGAGCAAACGATCTCAGCCGCGCCCTCCATCTGCTAAACTTGGTCGCTCTACCTCATCCCGACGCAGCCGTTCCGAAACAGCGGCTCATTCTCGTCGAGATCTCTCAGATCCCCGAATGGGCAAACAGGGAACTCTGATGACACCCCATTCCACCCGACCTTTAGCCTCCACCCCGATCCCCCAAGGCAGTCCACTGGATCGACCGCGATCGCTCAAAAGGTCCCGCCGCTACAGTAAACGACGCACGCCTCCGGGTCAGCACTTGTTGCGAGCGGTTGTCTTTGGGATCAGTTTGGCCATTGTGGTCGGAGGTCTGTCCCAGTTATTACGATCGGATTCAGCCCCAGCCGAGACAGCACCCGTGGCAACGATGATCCCCACGGCAGCTCCTGGTCAACCCCTGCTGAATTTAACGAATGAGATTGAAGATCTGCAGCAAACGTTGGCAACCCTCAGTGATCAACCAGGGTTAGCGGCAGGAGCTGTGTTTGTTGATGTGGATTCAGGTCGCTATGTTGCGCTCAATCCCGATGAACGGATCTCAGCAGCCAGTGTGATCAAGCTGCCCATCCTGGTGGCCTTTTTCCAAGCGGTCGATCGGGGTGAGGTCCGACTCAATGAAACCCTGACTCTGAAGCAGGAGCTCCTCGGCGGTGGATCAGGTACCCTCCAAAGCCTGCCACTGGGAACGGAAGTATCGGCTCTAGAAGCCGCCACCCTCATGATCACGATCAGTGACAACACCGCCACAAATCTCGTGATCGAGCGGCTGGGGGGGAAAGAGGAACTGAATGAAGTCTTTCTGGAGTGGGGGCTAACCCATACCCAGATTTCATGGTTTTTGCCTGATTTAGAAGGAACCAACACCACCAGCCCCTTGGATATTGCCACCGTGTTGAACCAGATCGAACAAGGAAAACTGGTCAGTCGCCGCAGTCGAGATCGGATCTTGGATATTATGTCGCGAACTCAGAATCGAGTGTTGCTGCCAGAGGGGCTAGGCGAAGAGGCTCGGATCGCCCACAAAACCGGAAATATTCGGTCAGTGGTTGGGGATGTCGGGATCGTGGATGTGCCAAATGGTCTGCGCTATCTGGCGGTCATTTTGGTCAAGCGCGAAACACCAAACGATCCAGCTGCTGTGGAGTTGATCCAAGAGATCTCTAGTAAGGTGTATGACTATTGGTTGAAATTAGCTCCGGGTGGGCTGCAAGCAGCTCCTGCTCCTTTAAGTGAAGACGAAGCAGTTCGATCGGATGACGAATAGAAACGCCTAAGGAATTCCATCGAACTCGATCGATTTCAACGATCACACGATCGCTTGAGGGTATAAGCGGGGTTTTCCGCTAGCGCATGATGGAGGATGGCCTCGACCTCAATCCTGTGCGTTTCGGTCTGGAAGGCAGGATAATGAATCAGATCGATCACCTGTTTTGTTTTGATCTGGTTATGCCTCGCATCTTGGCCTTTACCAATAACAAAGGCGGTACTGGCAAGTCCACCTTATGCACCACCCTGGCCCACATCACCGCTCGATCGGGAGCCAGAGTGCTGTTGATCGATCTGACCTCCCAGCGAACCTCCAGTATGCTGCTCCTGGGCGATCTCAACGATCTGAGTGAAATGGATACGGTCCTGGCCATTCTCAGGCCGAATCCAGAGCGCCATATTGATGATCTGATCTTTGAGAGCGCCAAAGGCTTAGATGTCGTGCCTTCCTCGGTGTCGATGGCGAAAGCCGTGATCGAACTGGCCATGATGCCCAGCGGACGGGAAGCGGTTCTCAAGCAGGAGCTCAACGCGATCGGGGCGGATTATGATTACATTTTTATTGATAGCCCTGGTGATCTGAATGAGTTGACGATCAATGCGTTGGTGCCTGCCGATCGAGTGTTGATCCCCACTCGCCTCAACCGAACCGACTTCCAATGCACCGAAACCACGCTCCGGTTTATCCAAGCGGCTGCCGATCATATTGGTCAGCGGAATGTGCGGGTGATCCTGAATATGTTGGATGATCGATACTTACCCAGAGGAATCTGGTCGGCGTCCCACACAGGTCAGATCTTTCAGCAGGCGCAACACATGTTTGGCGATGTCCTCTCTCCTGTTACCATCCCGGATAGTAGTGATATTCGCACAGCCTTTGATCGGGGGCTGACGGTGATCGAACATAAACCCGATGCTGTTGCCAGTACCCGACTCCATCAACTTGTTCACGAAGAGGTTTTCTGTGTCTGAATCGGATCTTGCCCGCAGTCTGTTTGGCTCTCCTAGCCCAGCCAAATCTGGAAAGGATCAGAAGGATTCATCTGAGTCCAAACGCCGCCGCAAAAAAGCCACTGCTCAAGCTTCTTCCCCTGCGACGGATGCTGATCCAGCCGTTGATCCAAACTCTGCTGAGGCACTTCCAGAGACTGAACCTGCTGATGCGACTGCAAAACCGACCGCAACAGACGATCCCAAAACGCAAGATCTTGAGCCCACTTCCTCCACCTCATCCCATCCTCCTGAATCAACCGATCTCGACGCTCAAGTCCTTGAGTCCCCATTGGGTTCCCAGGATCCTCATGATCTCCAACCCTCCACACCAACCCTGGATCCAGCGAACCTGACAGCCCAAATCAGCGATCTGCAGCACCAACTCACCGAAGCCCAAGCCCAACTCGCTAACTATGCCGATCTACAAGACCAACTGGCTGAAGCTCAAGCCCAACTTGCCAACCACACCGATCTGCAAAATCACCTGGCTGAAGCTCAAGCCCAACTTGTCAATGATCGCACCCGCATGACTGAACTTGAGGAGCAGATCCAAACCCTGGAACGTCAGCTAGCCCAAGCGATTCCTGCCGATCAGCATCAGGCACTCCAAGATGATCAGCAAAAGGTTCAGCAAGACTTTCAGCAAGCCTGCACCGTAATCCAAAACCAGATGGATCGGATCCAATCCTTGGAAGATCGTTTACACCAATCCCAACATCAGCAGACTCAACTGGAAGCCGCTCTGCAAGCCAAAACCGATTACAACGATCAACTTGAGCAGGAACTCAATCAAACTCGTGCTCTTGCTCAAGAATATCTCCAAGCTTTGCAAGGCCGATCCCCTCGTTCAGTCCCGTCAGCCCCTCCCCGTAAAGGTAGCCCACCTCCGATCCGAGTCATCCCCCGCCCCATCTTCCCCGGAAGGACCACGACTTCGTCGAGCCGGTCTAACAG